>JAASTB010000138.1 GCA_021767625.1 Wenzhouxiangella sp. | reverse complement strand
GGAGCAAGCATGGAGAACGCAATTCGGGTCCGACCCGCCCGCAGTTCGGAAGTAGCCACCCTCGCCAAGCTGGTCAAGTCGCGACTTCCCGACATGATGTCGCACGTCAGGCGCACCGACAGCGTCGAAACGCATCTCGCCGAACTGATCCCCGACCAGGCCTTGCTGGTGGCCACGCACGGCACCCGTCTGGCCGGCCTCGGGGCGCTCGATCTCGATCACCGCCGCATCCTGGCCTGCTATCTCGACCCGGAAGTGGCCTCCCCCGACACGCCGCGACGCCTGTTCGAATCGCTGGAGCGCCACGCGCTTCGTTTCGGCATCCGCCGGCTCAACGGCGTGGCGCGCAAGCGGGTCGCCGGCTTCATGCGTTCGCTCGGTTACGAGTGCCGCCCCGACCCCGAAGACGAAAACAACATCCTGATCGTCCGCGACCTTCTCGAACTCGCCGACGACAAGGCGCGCGAAATCTTCCGCCTTTGCGACGAACTGGGCGTCCCGGAGGACTACGGCGTGGCGCACCGGATGCCGCTGGTGACCGAAGCCGAGGGAATGACTTCAGCCGGCCGCGACATTTTCGAGCGCGAGCAGCGCCTGATTCCCGACGCCGCGGACGCCTTCAAGCGCATGCGCGAGGCGGCCATGACCTCCAACGTCGAAATCCGGCTGGTGTCCGGATTCCGCGCCATCGCCTACCAGGCCAACCTGTTTCAGCGCAAGCTGGACCAGGGGCATTCCATGAAGGAAATTCTCGAGGTCTCCGCCCCGCCGGGATACAGCGAGCACCACAGCGGCCGGGCCATCGACATCACGACGCGGGGGGTGAAGCCGCTGGAAGAGGACTTCGCCCGCACCGAGGCCTACCAGTGGATGCTGGGCAACGCGAGAATCTTCGGCTTCCGGGAATCCTATCCCCGGCACAACCGCCACCGCATCGCCTGGGAGCCCTGGCACTGGTACTTCAAGCGATAAGACCGACTTATTTCCTGATTTTGTCCCAGGCGTCCAGGGCCCGGCGGCGGCTGGTCTTGAGGTCGACGATGGGTTGCGGGTAGCCGAGTGACTCGGCTTCCGCGGCCGAGAGGGGCTGGTGGATGCGTTTGCGGCCCCGGCCGACCAGTTCCGGACACCAGCGGCCGACGTAGTCGCCCTCGGGGTCGAACTTCTCGCCCTGCAGCACCGGATTGAAGACGCGGAAGTAAGGCGCGGCGTCCGCGCCGCAGCCGGCCGTCCACTGCCAGCCCTGCGTATTGTTGGCAAGGTCGGCGTCGACCAGGGTATCCCAGAACCAGCGCGCGCCTTCCTGCCAGGGCACGAGCAGGTTCTTGGTCAGGAAGGAGGCCACGATCATGCGCACACGGTTGTGCATCCAGCCGGTCTCCCAGAGTTCGCGCATCCCGGCGTCGACCATGGGGATGCCGGTCCGCCCCCGCTGCCAGGCGGCGAGGTCGCCCGCATAGTCGCTGCGCTTGCGCCAGGGAAACGAGCGGAAGCCCCGCTTGAGCGATTGATCGGGCGTTTCCGGAAAATGCCACAGCAGGTGATGGGAGAACTCGCGCCAGGCCAGTTCGCTGGCAAACACCATCCGGCCCTTGCCCGAAGGCAGCTCGCCCGAAGGCTCGAGGGCGCGCAGGATCTGGCCCGGGGAAATCTCACCGAAATGCAGGTGCGGCGAGAGCCCGGACGTGCCCGCGCGGTCGGGCCGGTCGCGCTGGTCGTGATAGGCGACGGCAGCGTCCGTGAAGTCATCGAGACGGCGACGGGCGCCGAGCTCGCCCGGCGCCCAGTGCGCGGCCAGCTTTTCCGGCCAGTCGTGATCGGGCAGCAGCGCCAGGTCATCGAGGTCCAGGCTGGCGGGCCATCGGCCCGGCGGCGCCAATTCGCGCGGCTCCGGGCAATGCGACGGGGGCTGCCAATGCCTCTGCAGATGCTTCCAGAACGGCGTAAACACCAGGTAGGGATCGCCGTCGGCCTTGACCCCGTTCCAGGGCTCGACCAGCAGCGAGCCGTTGAAGCTCTTCGTCTCCCAGCCCTCCTCACGCAATTGCCGCTTGACGCGTCGGTCGCGCCCGACCACTGCGGGCTCGTAGCAGCGGTTCCAGTAGACCGCAGCAGCACCGGTGACCTGGCGGATTCGCGCGAAGGCCTCGAGCGGGTCGCCGTCGGCCAGGATCAGGCGGCTGCCGCGATCGCGCAGGCGTTCGTCGAGTTCGCCGAGCGATCGGTGCAGCCACCAGCGGCCGGCCGCACCGGGCGACCAGGGCGATTCCGTTTCGGGATCGAACACGAACAGCGGCACCACGCGCGCGTGGTGTCGGCGCGCGTGGTCGAGAGCGGGGTTGTCCGCCAGGCGAAGGTCCCGGCGAAACCAGACGATGGCGGTATCGGACATGGGTGCGATTGTCGCACCCCGGACATCAACGCGCGGTTACCCCGCGCTGCGCCGCTGCATTCTCGCGGCATCCGAACGCCGCGACTCGAGCTCCTCGAGGTAGCCTTCGTCGAGGCCGGTGACGTACTCGCCGCTGAAGCAGGAGCTGTCGAAACCGGTCAGTCGCTGGTTCTTGCCGCGCACCGCCTTCTCAAGCGCCTCGAGATCCTGATAGATCAGGCGGTCGGCGCCGATCACCTGACAGATCTCCTCCTCGCTGCGACCGGAGGCCACCAGCTCGCTCGCCGCGGGCATGTCGATGCCGTAGACGTTGGGATAGCGCACGGGCGGAGAAGCGGAGGCCAGGTAGACCTTTTTCGCCCCGGCCTCGCGCGCCATCTGGATAATCTGCTTGGACGTGGTACCGCGCACGATGGAATCGTCGACCAGCAGCACGTTCTTGTTGCGGAACTCCAGGGAAATGGCGTTGAGCTTGCGCCGCACCGAGCGCACGCGGGCTTCCTGCCCGGGCATGATGAAAGTCCGCCCGATGTAGCGATTCTTGATCAGGCCCTCGCGGTACTTCACGCCCAGCTGGTGAGCCAGGGGCAGGCAGGCCGTGCGGCTGGTGTCGGGCACCGGGATGACCACGTCGATGTCGTGGTCGGGCCATTCCTGCAGGATCTTCTCCGCCAGCGCCTCGCCCATGCGCAGCCGGGCCTTGTAGACCGACAGGTCGTCGATCATCGAGTCCGGTCGGGCAAAGTAGACGTACTCGAACATGCACGGCGTATAGGAAGCCGCGTGGTCGCTGACCTTGCGGTGCAGTTCGCCGTCGAGCGTGACGAAGACGCACTCACCCGGCGCGATGTCGGAAATCAGCTCGAAGCCCAGAATGTCGAGGACCACCGATTCGGAAGCGACGATGTACTCCGGTCCCTCGGGCGCCTCGCGCCGGCCGACCACGGCCGGACGGATGCCGTTGGGATCGCGGAAGGCGACCAGGCCCACGCCGGCGATGAGCGCGACGGCGGCGTACCCACCCCGGCAGCGCTGGTAGACGCCGTCGACGGCGGCGAAGATATCTTCCGGATGCAGGCCGTCGCGCGTTCGCCCGGCCAGCTCGTGGGCCAGCACGTTGAGCAGCACCTCCGAGTCGGACTCGGTGTTGATGTGGCGACGGTCCTCGACGAACAGCTCGCGGCTGAGCCGTTCGCTGTTGATCAGGTTGCCATTGTGTCCCAGCGCGATGCCGCAGGGAGAGTTGACGTACATCGGCTGCGCCTCGTCGGGCTGGTCGCAGCCGGCGGTGGGGTAGCGCACGTGGCCGATGCCGACCTCGCCGGTCAGCCCGGTGACGGCTTCCTCGGAGAAAACGTCGCGCACCAGGCCCAGGCCCTTGGCCGAGCGCATCCGCCCGTCGTCGAGCGTGGTGATGCCGGCGGCGTCCTGGCCGCGGTGCTGCAGGATGGTCATGGCGTCATAGAGCCGGGCCGCTACCGGTGAGCGCCCCACGATTCCGACGATTCCGCACATGTCAGGCGTCAGCCTCCGTTATGACTGTCTCGGTGCCCACCTGCTCGGGCAGGTAGGCTTGAATGGATTCGGGAAAGAAACCGACCAGCCAGGTGGCCATTCGTTCCATTTCGGGCAACAGGGTCGACTGCTGCCACCATGGATCCTTCACGAACGGCGTGAAGCCGGCGATGATGACCGCTGCCAGCACGATGGCCAACCCTCTCAGGGCCCCGAACAGCGCACCGAACAGGCGGTCCGTTCCGCTCAGCCCCGTGCCGTCGACCAGCCTTCCCAGAAGATAATTGATCAGCCCGCCCACGACGAGCACGACCAGGAACACGCCCACGAAGGCGATGATGACGCGCACCGAGGGCACCTCGATCACACCCTCGAGCTGCACGGCCAGCGGGCCGGCCGCTTGCAAAGCGGCATACACCGCGGCGATCCAGACCAGCAGGGAAAAGACCTCGCGGATGAAGCCGCGAAACAGGCTGACCACCATCGACAGCAGGATGATGCTGACAATGGCGTAGTCGGCCCAGTTCATGGATGGGAAACCACGATGCCTTCCAGGCCCTGTTCTTCGCGCAAGGTCTCGAGCAGGCGTTCGGCGTCGGCGCGCTGCTCGTATGCGCCCACGCGCACGCGCCAGATCGTCCGGCCGCCGGTCTCCTCGCCGTACATGAAGGCGTCGAAGCCGGCCCCGGTCAGCTGACCGACAAGACGTTCGGCGTTGTTGTGGCTGGCAAACGAGCCGACCTGCACGGCCAGGCCGTGACGATCCTCGGCCGATCCGCCGCCGGAAAGCTCGCGCGTGACCGGATCCACGCCGGCAACGGTCGCGGCGATTTGCCCGCGCGCCTGCTCGGCGGTGGCCTCGTCGGCATAGGGACCGGTGCGCAGGCGGAAGAGCTCGGCCCGGTCGCGGATCAGCACGTCCATCGATACACGGTGACCCAGGTCGGACAGCCGCTGGCGGATCTGGTTGGCCGTGTCGCGGCTGCTGAAGACCGCCACCTGGACGACCCAGCGACCCTCGACGGCATCCATGGCCGGCGAGCTCGATGCCTCGTCCGGCGTCTCGCGGGCTGCTTCGGGCTGCGCCTGCGTGTCCGATTCCGCCGGCGCTTCGGCCGCCTCGGGCTCGGCAGCACCGGGTTCCGGCGCCGCTTCCGACTGAGCATCGGAACGAGTCGGCGCGCTGTCTTCGGTGGCCGCAAGCTCATCTTCTTGCACCGGCTCCTCGCGGGCGGGCTGCTCGACACGCTCCTCGCGGGACTCGGCTTCGGCCGGCTGCGGCTCGGACCGGCGCGCGGTCGGCTCGGGGCGTGTTGCCTCGGGCGGCCGGGCCTGGCTCTCGTCCGGCGGGCGACGCGCCTGTTCGGGGTCGAGCGCCAGGCGACGCACCTGGCGATCGCCGGACTCGCGCTCGGGTACGTCGATGGCCAGTTCGCGCTGCTCGACGGCATCGTCCTCGCCGCCTTCGAACAGCATGGGCAGGAAGATCACCGCCAGGGCGATGAGGATGCTGGCGCCGACCAGACGCTGCTTTAGAACCTTGTCCATAATCTCAAGGGCTTGAAGCCAGTTCGGGCCACGCTTCGGCCACCGTCAGGAAGGAACCGAACACGACCACCCGGTCGTGCGGACCGCTGTCGGCCAGCGCGTGCTGCAGCGCGGCAGGTACGGATTCTACCGTTTCCACGGTGCCGGAAACAGGCGCCTGGCTCAGTTCTTGGGCAATCGACTCCGCCGAGCGCGCCCGGTCGCCCGCCAGGGGCGCGACGATCCAGCGCGTGAAACAGGCATCGAGCGCCCGCCCGATGCCGGCAACGTCCTTTCCGGCCAGCGCGCTGAACACCGCCGTGCTGGCGGCCTCCGGTGTATCCAGGGCCGAAGCCAGCGCCGCGGCGGCGGCCGGGTTGTGGGCAACGTCGACGATGACCGCAGGTGAACGACGAAGGACCTGGAAACGGCCCGGCAGGCGCACCTCCCGCAGCCCGGCCGCCAGCGCCGCCTCGTCGAGCGGGAGACGCTCGCCGAGCTCGAGCAGCGCGATGACCGCGCAGGCCGCGTTGGTCCGCTGCCACGCGCCCGCCAGGGCCGGCAGGGGCAGGACCAGCCGGCGCCCGGCATGGCTGATCCGCAGTTCTTCGGCCGGTGCATCGGCCTGCAGCGCCTCGAGCGCGGAGATCGACCGGGCGCCGATCGACTCGAGCGCTTCGGCCAGGGAAGCGGGCGGATCCGGATCGCCGACGACGGCCGGTCGACCGGGCCGCGCCACGCCGGCCTTTTCGCGGGCGATGTGCTCGCGCGTCGGTCCGAGAAACTCGGCGTGGTCGAT
>JAASTB010000137.1 GCA_021767625.1 Wenzhouxiangella sp. | reverse complement strand
CCTGACCGTTGCGAATCTGCGCCTCGAACTGGAGCAGGCCCGTGAGCGGATCGCGGCTGAAGCGGCTGACCGAATCGTCAGCCAGGCTCGCGGCATACACATGCCGTCCCTGCGGACTGATCACCAGCGACTGAACCAGACCCAGGCCCACGACGTTGAGACCACCCTGTAGGTCGCCGTTGGCGAGGTGGTCCAGGTACGCCAGTTCCCCTTCCCCGTTCATCTCGAAGATGGTGATCGCGTCATGATCGGCGGCCGCTGCATACAGGTGCGCCCCGTCCGGACTGATCGCCAGGTCGCGCACACCGTCGAGGACGTCGAGCGGCATGCCGATGCCGCTGCGCATGCTCTGGCGCCATTGCAGCGCACCGTCGACGGGATCGCGGCCGAAGACGGTCACGGCGCTGGCGTCGCGTGCGCCGATATAGAGCCGGTCGTCAGCCGGCCCGACGACGATCCGGACCGGTCCATCGAGCCCGATGACCGCGCTTTCGCTGTTGCTGCGCAGGCCCTCGTAGACGAGATCGCCGGCCTGCGTGTCGACCGCGAAGCGGGCAACGCTGTCACCCGTCTGCGACACGACGTAAATGTGCCGGCCGTCGCGGGAGAAGGCGAGATCGGCCGCCCCGGCCAGGCCCGCCACGATCGCCACCACGGCATCGTTTTCGTCGAGCATCTCGTCCCCGTCCGACAGGGAAGCGACCAGGGTCAGGCTTCCGGCACCAGCCTGGCGGCTGTACAGGCGAAGCTGTGCGGAAGCCGGGCTGGCCGTTGCCGCCCAGAGACCGTCCGCGGAAATGGCCATGGCGCGCAGGCCCGCGGTATCCACGTCGCCGGAAGCGTTTGCCAGGACCAGCGGATCGGAACCCGTGCACTGCCACTGGCCGGATCCGGCGACCACACCGGCCCCACCGGGATCCGGAATCGAGCCGGGAAGGGTCGGCAGGAAGTCGCTGACCACGATGTCGCGAATGCTACTGGGCCCCGAGTTGGTCACGCTGACGGACCAGTTGCCGTCCTCGCCGGCAACGAGCGGTCCGTCGAGCACCGACTTGGCCACGCCCAACGCCGATTCCGCCCGAATCGGCACGGTAACCACGCTGCTGTTGTTGGCGGGGTCCGGGTCGGCATCGGCGACCCGGGGCGTCACACCGGCGTTCAGCTCGAATTGGCCGCGGGCATTGGCCATGACGCTGGCCTGCAGGTCGTAGACCACGCGCCCGCCGGATACCAGGTCGACGGTATCGACAAGCTGCCGCTCGCCGAGGCGCTCGCATCGCGAACCCGCCAGCACGCGGAAGCGGTCGATCGTCGCCCCACCCACCAGATAGAGTTGCCGGCCGTCTCCTCCCAGCAGCAACGAAGCAGCTTCACCCACTTCATTGCCGCCTTCGAAGCGACCCAGGAACTGCATGTCGCCGCTCGAATCGTCTTCGACGAATGCGCTCACGGTTCGCAGTCCCGCAACGGCGTCGCGCCCGGCCGTGTAAATCACGTCGCGCACCGGATCGACCCGGACCTCGTCGGCGCCCTCGAGACCCGACACGATCGCGGGAGGCGTACCAATGGCGTCGCCGTCGACGAGGCGATGCCGCAGCAACAGCTTCTCCGGCTCGGGCCGATCGAACAGGCTCAGGGCATGGTCCGCGCCGCTTCGGGCGAGCGTGACTACCACCCCGTCGGCCCGCATCGCGAGCGAGCGCACGCCAGCCAGTCCGTCGAGCGTTCCGCCGTCTCCATCGGGGCCGCCCTGCACGAAGAAGCCGTCGGGCGTCAATGAGCCGTCGGCGTTTCGTTCGAACCGAACGATCGCATCCGCCGCGGGCGCGGCCGCCCACAGCGCGTTTCCGTCGTCGACGAGCAGGAGATCGACGGGCGAATCGAGATTCTGTATACCGCCCTGCAGGTTGCGCCTGACTTGCTGGAAGCCGAGTTCACCGTTGCCGGCATCACGGCTGAGCACCGCGATGGCATCGTCGAGTTCCCCGGCGACATAGACATTTTCACCGTCGGCGCTGACCGTCAGCGAACGCGCCCCGGCCAGGCCGTCGACCGCCCCCACCCCGTCGCGGATGACGCCGACGAATGCCAGCTGCCCGGTGACCTCGTCGCGTTCGAACGCGGCGACCGCGTCGTCCGCCCGACCGGCGACATAGACGTGAGCGTCGTCCGGGCTGACCACGACGTCGGCGCCGCCGGCCAGGCCGTCGACGATGGGGGCGGAGGCCCCGCTGCCGTCGGGCTGCAAATTGAACAACTGCTGACGAAGCGTGATGTTGCCTGTCAGCGGATCACGCACGAATACCGCCAGCACATCGTCTCCGGATTCCTCTCCGACGGCATAGAGATGGCGCCCGTCGCGGCTGAGGATGGCGGCCCGGGCGAGATCGAGGCCGCTTGCGGTCTGGTCGGCGAGCTCGAGCAGGCCCGGTTCGATGTCCGGCTGGCAGATCCAGTCTTCGAGGAGCAAAGCCTCGGGCAGCTGCAGCCCGACCCGGCTGCCGGCCAGCGCGCCCGGACCGTCGTTGTGGACGACAACGCGCATGTCGAAGGTCGCACCGGCGACGGCTTCAGCGGGCAGGTCCTCGAACTCGATCCTCAGGTCGGACCGGCTGTTGATGGTGGTGTCGTCGTCGACCGCGACGTTGTCGCCACCGGAGAGATCGACGATTCCGGCCGGCAGTTCCACGCGCGCCTCGTTGACGATGCCGCCGCTGGCATCGGGCCGCAAGGTACCGACGGCTTCGATGATGGCCGAGTCACCAGCGGCCAAAGAAATCGTCGCATCCACGTTGCCGCTGAATTGCCCGTTGGGGCAGCTGCTGCCCGTTCCGATCGGGCCGACGATCTGGCAGTTCCAGGTCACCGAGTCGAATTGATCCGGGAAGAAGTCGGTCACGCGAGCGCCTTCCACCCGGCTCGGGCCCTCGTTGTGGACGGTGATCAGGTATTCCACCGCGCCGCCGGGCACGGCACCGCCGCCGCCCTGCGCGACCGACCCACCGGCCAAGAGGTCGCCCGCCGAGAGGTCGAACACGCTGACGGAGTCGGCATCGGCGGCCGCCACGTGAAGTCGACTGCCGTCAGGCGTCGACCACAAGTCGCTCGCGCCGGCGAGATCCGGGCGCTCGGCCAGGAACTGGTCCAACTGCAATTCGCCGCTGGCGCCGTCGCGCTGGTAGAGGGCCAGGGTTCCTTCGAGCCTGGAGCCGGCGACCAACCACTCGGCCGATGCACCCATGAAGACCAGGCTGTCCACCCCGACAAGCCCGGCGGCGCCCCCTTCCCCATCGATCAGGACTTCCTCGAAACTCAGGCGTCCGAAATCCGCGTTGCCCGAGACTGTGTTTCGCGCGAAACGCGCGATCGCGTTGTTTCCCGTACCTGCGGCATAGAGGAAGGCACCGTCAGGACTGACGAGAACCTGCGAGACATCCAGCAGGCCGCTGACGCTGCCCACGAGGTTGCGGCGCGACTGGCGCCATTGGAGCGCCCCGAACGTGGCACTCATCGAATCGGCGTTGCGCGAGAACACCACCACAGCGTCGGATTGGCTGGCAGCCACATACAGGTGTCTATCGTCCGGCGACAGGGTCAGATCCACCGGCCTCGCCATGTCGATCACACCGTCGGTCCCGTTCTGCGACAGGCCGTTGTAGCTCAGCGTGCCGTAACCGTCCTCGTCGGCGTCGTGCTGGCGATCGAACACCACCACGGCGTTGCCGTTGGTTCCGGCCACGTAGAGGTGACGGCCCTGGCTGTCCATGGCCATGGACCGCGCTCCGGCCAGCCCGATCACGCCGCTGGCGTTGTTGCTGTAGGTCGCCAGCCAGCTCAGATGACCGTTGGTCGGGTCGCGCTCGAATGCGACGACCGCGCTGTCCAGCGAGGAGGCGGCGTAGACGTGCCGCCCATCCGGACTGACCAGAAGATCGGCAATGCCGTTGAGTTCGGATACCGGACCGTCGCCGTTGAGCACCAGCTGTTCGAACGAAAGCGGCGCGGTCCCGGTCGGGCCGGTACTCGGAGACAGGTCATAGACGCCCAGCCCGGGCTCACCGGGAGCGGCGACGTAGAGGTGACGGCCCAGGGTTTCAGTGCCCGCCAGTGCACGGGCGCCGGCCAGCCCCCGGAACTCGGCGAGGTTGTCGGTCTTGTCGATGCTCAGGCGTGCCGCGGCATCCAGGAAGCTGGCGTCCTCGGCCGAAACGATGCGGGGTCCGGCGGGCTCGGTCCAGGTCGCCTCGACCGCGTTGATCACGCACTGTCGCTCCGGATCGAGTGGCTGCGGGCATGGCACGCCCTCGGCGTCGGCGTGCACGTCCACCGAGAGATCGATGACCACCTCGCCACCGGCGGCAACGTCGACGACGAGGTCGAGGTCGCCCGAGCCGGAATCCACCGAGCAGCGCGAGAACCCGGCACGATCGAATCTGACCACTGCGCCGTCGAGTACCGCCCCGCTGAACAGGGTTTCACCGTCACCGCTGAAGGCCAGGCTGGAGATGCCCGAAAGACCGCTTTCCCCGCTGCCGTCGACCTGCCTGGAAACGGTCGAAAGCTGGCCCGTCTCGCGATCTCTGCGGAAAACGATGATGCTGTTGCTCTCGAAGGCCGCAACGTACACGCTGCCGCCGTCGGCGCTGACTCGCACAGCGCGCGGGCCCAGCAGGCCCGGCGCGTCGTCCAGCTGCTGGACGGGGCTGGCCAGGCGGCCGTACTGTTCGCTGCCGGAGTCGTTGTCGCGCGGAAAGACGACGATGCTGTCGGCATCCCGGCCGGCGGCGTAGAGATGCTCGCCACCCGGCGAGAGAGCCAGATCCACCACACCCTCGAGGCCCGCGATCGCGGGTGCCTGGCGGGTTTGCAGGTGCGACAGACTGCCATCGCCGGCGCGTTCGAAAACCGCCACCGCACCCGCGCCCGTTCCGGCGACGTAGACGTGCGCGTCGTCCGGCGACACCAGGATCCGGGTCGCCCCGTTGAGCTCGGGCAGCGTGCCCGTATCGATGGTCTGCTGGAGGCTCAGCGTGCCCGCGCCGCTATCGCGCGAGAAGACGAAGACGCCGCCACTGTTGGCTGCGGCCAGGTAGAGCGATGTCCCGTCCTCGCTCAGCGCCATGCCCTGAGGCTGGTCGAGCGACTCCAGGCCCGGATCGGCCGGGGAGTGAACCTCGAGCAGGCGCAGTCGGCCGTAATCGGCGTCCAGGGGATCGCCAAGTTCCGGCTCGAAAACGAGCAGGCTGTCGTCGACCTGGCTGGATACGTAGATGTGACTGCCGTCGCCGCCGACGACGACGTCGCGCGCGCCGCGCAAGCCGGTGACCGGGGTTCCGTCCACATCGACACCGCCTTCGACGATCTGGTCGTCGACGAGAAACTCGCCGCTGACGCCGTCGATGGAGAGCGCGGTAAGGGCGTTACCGACCAGTCCGGTGACATAGACACGCTCACCAAGATCCTGGGCACCCGCCGGTGCCGGCGTCCACGCCAGGGCCGACAAGCCGTCGAGACCGGCGGTGACACCCGTACCGGCCGTCAGGACCGTCTCCCGTCGCAGCTGCCCCGCACCGATCGCGCGGCAAGACCACGCCGCCGTGGACTCGTCGAACTGATCATTGGCCGAGAGCAGGTCGCGCACGCTCACGTCGCGGGCGTGGCTCGGCCCTTCGTTGCCGATCACGATGCGATAGTCGTCGGTCTCTCCGGCAACGACGCTGAGACGACCGTTGTCCTTGCTGATCGTGAGGTCGCTGCTCGGCGTCAGCGGCCTGGGGTCGGACTGATCTGCGGTGTCGGTTCCCGTATTGGTGACGTCGTCGCCGATACTGATGGTGGCTTCGTTGACAAGCTCACCGGTGGCCGCCGGGTCGACGATGGCACTCACGGTGAAGCGGATCGTCCCGTCGGCCGCGATGAACACCTCCTCGGACAGGTTGCCCCCACCCGAGGCGGCACAACTGGAACCGGCGCGACGGACGAACGCGGCAACGCTCTGGCTGCCCAGGGACGCCGCGTAGATATTGCGCCGAGAACCGCGCGAAACGGCGAGACCATAGGGTCGACCCACGCCGATAATGCCGCGGGTGTTGTTCTGCCGCGTTTCCAGCGGGTAGAGCTGGCCGAATTGGCTGCCGCCGACGCTCGTGTTCCGGTCGAGCACGATCAGCGCGTCACCGCCGTCGGCGGCCACGTAGACGCGGTCATTGGAAGGATCGACCACGACTTCGCGCGGACT
>JAASTB010000136.1 GCA_021767625.1 Wenzhouxiangella sp. | reverse complement strand
TCACGAATCGTGATGACTACCGGATTGTGCCCCTCCCCGCTCTCCGTGTCGACTCCGACGTCGACCGAGCCCGATTCCGTGAACTTGACTGCATTGCCGATGAGGTTGAACAGAATCTGTTCGACGCGCCTGGCGTCACCCAGGCGAAGGCCGGGGTCGGCGTCGAAGTGGATATTGAGCTCGATGTTTTTCCGTTGCGCCTGCGGGCGCATGATCTCGGCGACCTTGTCGACTGATTGCAGTACATCGAAGGATTCCTCGGCCAGGCTCATCTCTCCGGCCTCGATGCGGGAGATGTCGAGCACGTCGTTGATCAGGGTCAGCAAGTGCTGGGAGCTGTTGCGGACCATTTCGAGCTGTTTGGTCTGCTCGGCGTTGAGCGGCCCGGCAAGCTCCTGGAGCAGGATGCCGGTGAAGCCGATGATGGAATTCAGGGGCGTGCGCAGCTCGTGGCTCATCGTGGCGAGGAAGGCCGACTTGACGCGATCGGCCGCCTGCGCTCGATCGCGTGCAACCGAGAGTTCGCTCTCGACCCGCTTCTGGACGGTGATGTCCACCAGAAGTCCCACGATGCCCAGCGGCATTTCGTCCGGTCCCTGGATGCGTGCGGCCGAGTAGAGCATTTCGCGCCGGGTGCCGTCGGCGAAGTCCAGGGTGATTTCGCGGTTGATCGAGCCGCCGAGCTCGAGCAGGGTTCGCTGTTCCAGCTCGAACTCCTCGCGCTGCGCACGCGGCAGGTACTCGAGTTCGGTGACGCAGCGGCCGGTGATGTCGTCGCGGCTGAGGCCGAAAGCTCGCTCGTAGGCCTTGTTGCAGCCGGTGAATCGAAGCTGCGTGTCCTTGTAATAGATCAGGCTGGGGATATGGTCGATGAGCGACTGGAAGAACGCCGATGTCTCGCGCAGTTCACGGGTGCGGGCATCCACGCGGCGTTCGAGTTGGCGCGTGTGCTGTCGCGCCTGCTCGTAGACTTGCCGGGTGCGCGCACGCACCTGGCCGCGCAGTACCAGCACGATGATCAGACCGCCGGCGAGCATGACGAGGGCCGCGGCAATCGCCCAGGGCAGCCATGCCGGCCAGGTCGTCAGCGGCGGCCCGCTGGTCCAGCGCTCCAGCGAGCGATACCAGGGCGACTGCGAGTCCTGCTTGAACGCCACAAGGTGGCGGTCGATGGCCTCGAGCAGCCCGCGTCGGCCGGTCAGCGGTGCCGCGAAATAGAGTCGCGAGGGCGAGAAGATGACCGAAGTGTCTTCCAGCCCGTAGCGGGCGGCGTTGTGCTCGCCGAAGAAGCGGTTGGTGATGACTGCATCGGCATCGCCCGTGCGCACCGCCTCGAAGGCGGCGTCGAAATCCGGGTAGGAAGACGTCGCCAGCTCGATGCCGAAGCCCTCTACCATGCCGTCGAGCTGGCTTTGCTGAATCGATCCATCGAGCACGGCGACGTGCCGTCCGTCGAGATCGAGAATGGAGCGAATGCCGCTGCCCACCGGTGCGTACACCTGGTGCCAGCTCGATAGCGCCGGTTCGTCGTGGAAGGCGAATAACTCGGTGCGTTCGGCCGTCAGCGCTACGTCCGGCATCAGGTCGATTTCGCCGGTCGTGAGCCGCTGCAGCCCTTCCTGCCAGGTGCCTGGGACGTACTCGAGTTGCCAGCCTTCGCGTTCGGCGATGGCCTCGATCAGGTCGATGAAGATGCCGGTCGGCTCACCGTCGGGATCCAGGCCGACCTTCGGGCTGTTCTGGTAAATACCAACGCGTACGACGTCGGCAGTCAACGGGAGCGTGGGAGACTGCGCCTGCACCGCGGCCGCCAGCAGGACGAGCGAGAGGCAGAGGACGAACGTCACCCCCTGTGAAAACCGCCCGTCCGCGCTTTTGTTCGAGCGGGATCGGCCGCCTGGATGAACCTCTGTCTCCGCCACCGACGCCTCCCGCGTCAAAGTGGAATCCGAGACTCAGCATACGGAAAACGCGCGGGCTCTGCCATTGATGCGCAAGCGAGCCGTTTCAGAGCATGTTGCGCGGCGGCACCAGCACGCTCGCCAGGATCATGCCGGTGGTCAGCGCTACTGCGATGATGCCTGCGAGAATGGCGGTCTCGACCCCGGCGACGACGTTGTCCTGCAATAGCGTGGCCAGGCTTCTCAGGCCGATGCTTCCAGGAACCAGCAGGATCAGGCCCGGAATGTGCAGGATCGAGGACGGGCGGCGGGAGAGCAGGACGAAGAGATTGCCCGCAAGTCCAACGGCCAGCCCGCCGACGAATGCGCCGACGATCGGGGCTTCGAGCCAGCCGCCCAGGCCGCTGCCCATCCAGGCGATGAAGGAAACCACCAGGATCCAGAACCAGTCGCGCTTGTGCGCCTGGATGAGCATCATGAGCCCTGCGGCTGCGCTGACCAGCCCGACCAGGGGCAGCCAGGTGGGTCGGAGAGAGGCTTCGGTCAGGGCGACCGGCCCGACCACGGCCTGTCCGGCCATGCCGCCCAGGACCAGGCCAAAGGCCAGCAGGGCAAAGACGGTCACCGAAAAGGAAAGCCGCGACGAACCCGATACCAGGTGGCCGGTCGAGAGCTCACGGGCGGCCGTGGTGAGATCCATGCCGGGCAGCAGGGGGATCATGGCGGCGAGGATCGCCGGCATCAGTGCCGTGCGCCCGTCGTAGCCGCACCAGAGCGAGCCCAGGAAGGTGATGAGCATGGCGACCATCGGCATGATCAGGCGAGAGCGCTCGACGTGTTGCTGCATCCACCAGATGCTCGCACCGGCCACCGCGCCCAGCGGTGCAGCCATCAGGGATTCGCGCCAGCCGCCGCCCAGCAGCGGAGCGACGCCGCCACCGATGAGGACGAAGGCCAGCACCTGCAGCCAGGCGCCATAAAGCGGCGGGGCCGAATCGATGGCTCGCACTCGCTCGTCGGCCTGAAGGGGGTCGATGCGGCCCTCGTTGAGATCCTCCATGACTTCGGTCAGGTCGGCCAGTTTCGAGAGATTCGCCGAACCGGGGTCCGAACGCGCGAGAAAGGTCTGCTGCTTTTCGCCGTCGCCCAGGGAGACGATCAGCGCGGTGGGCGTGGAGAAGAACTCCGCCTGCAGCCCGAGGCGATCGGCCATGATCTGCATCGAAGACTCCAGGCGATGAGCCGGTGAGCCGACGTGCAGCAGCGCGCGGCCCAGGTTGAGCACCAGGCGTGCATAGCGGTCGGACGAGTAGGGTTGGTCGTCGCTGAGCGCTTCGTCGCTGACGTCGTTCACCGCTGTCCTCGCGGATGTCGTTGGAGAATGCCGAAGTGTCGCATAATGCGGGAATCACTTCCCGCAATCGAGGATGAAGCCACCACATGAAGCTCCGGTTATTCCAGGTGGATGCGTTCGCCGAGAAAGTCTTCGAGGGCAACCCCGCGGCCGTCGTGCCTTTAAGCGAGTGGCCCGACGATTCCCTGCTGCTGGCGATCGCCAGCGAGAACAACCTCTCCGAGACGGCTTTCTTCGTTGCCGAAGGTTCCGGATACAGGTTGCGCTGGTTCACCCCCGAAGCCGAAGTCGATCTTTGCGGCCACGCCACGCTGGCCACCGCCCATGTGCTGTTCGAACATCTGGGCCATGTTGGAGACAAGGTCGTGTTCGATAGCCGCAGCGGCGAATTGATAGTGCGTCGATGCGAAGCGGGCCTGGAGCTGGACTTTCCGGCCGCGGCCAGCCGCGAGATCGGCATTCCCTCGGACATGGCCGAGGCGCTGGGCGCAAAGCCTCGCCAGGCCTTCGAGGGCGGCGATTGCATGGTGGTCTTCGGCAGCGAGGCCGAGATCCGTTCCCTGTCGCCGGACTTCCGGGCGCTCGCGCGCATGCCCGGTCGGGGCGTCATAGCCACAGCACCCGGCGAGGAAGTGGATTTCGTCAGTCGCTGCTTTTATCCCAGGCTGCGCGTGGACGAGGACCCGGTGACCGGCTCGGCCCACTGCCAGATGGCGCCCTACTGGGCCGAGCGCCTGGGCCGCGACGAACTGCTCGCCCGCCAGGTATCCACCCGCGGCGGCACGGTTCGCTGCCGGTTGGCCGGCGAGCGCGTGAGGCTCGCCGGCCCCGCGGTGGATTTTCTCGAGGGCACGATTTCTATCGCGTCATGAGCTCGACGGCGCGCTGAAGGACCAGGTCCGATTCCGCGGTCACCGGGGTTTCGATGGCAAGGTCCGGAACGACCTGAGTTTCGTGGGTCTTGCCGCTGGGCCGCAGGATGCGCGCCTTCGGAAAGGCGACCCGGATGCCGGTCTCCGGCAGGGTGAAATGTTCCATCGCTCCGTAGGTGTTGGCCAGGTCGGCCGTGCGCTCGCCCAGTACGGTGGCAAAACCGTAGTCCTGGCCGATGGCGGCCACCGACACGGCGTTCGAATAGGAATGCCGGTCGATCAATATGTAGACCTCGCCGTCGAAGCGGCGCCCGCCGCGCGGCTCGACCCAGTCGACGGGCAAGTCGACGATGTCGCCCGAGGATTGGCCCGCGTAGGCCTCGGCCAGTCGGCTCGAGACCGAGTCGGCGCCATCGTCCTGGGATTCGAGCCGCTCGCGGTTGGAGGCGATCGCCGCCTCGCTCACGCGGATCTCGAATTTGTCGGTGAAGCGGAAGGGTCTGTCGGCGAACCAGGCGACGAGATGGTCGCTGAAACTGTTGCTGCCGCCGGGGTTGTTGCGCAGGTCGATCAGGAGTTTGTCGGCGCCCTGTTCGATGAAGCGCTCGAAGGCGTCGTCGACGAAAGCCTTGAAGGCGGACGGATCCCAGGGGTGTTCGGCTTCGGGGCGGTTGTCGTAGAACGGACCGGGTCGGAGATAGGCGATGGATTCGTCCAGCATGCGGGCCTCGCGCGCGTTGAAATCGAGCTGGAACCGTTCCGGGCGGTCTTCGGGCTCGGCCCGGAAGCCGGCGCGGTCGAGCGCAGGCACATCGACTGTCATGCGGCGGCCGTCGGTCTTCTCGAGCAGGAGTTCGAAGCCCTCGACTTCGCCCCATTCCTGCCAGACCAGGATCGGCAGGCGGTTTTCCATCAGGGTGTAGGCGAGGTAGTCGTTGTCGGCCGACAGGTGGGCGCGCAGCGGTTCGAGCCAATCGACGGCCGGCTGGCCGTCGACGGTCAGCACCCGGTCGCCGACGGCGACATCGACGTCGCCCATGAAGTCGTCGATGTAGACCTCGCCGTCGACGATGCGGAAGAACAGGGGAAAGGCCTTGCCGCCCTCGGCGCGGAAGGCTTCCCAGGCCGCCATCGGCGGGTCGATTTTCGCGTGCGCGACGTTGCCGTAGGCGACGAAGCGCTGGAACCACTGCTGGGCCTCTTCGCGGCTCATGGGGCCGTCGATCGAGTCGAGCATTCGCTCGAACAGTGCGTCGTATTGGTTCCTGGACCGGTTGGCGTAGAGGTCGTAGTGCGACCCCCGCAGCGTTTCGTACAGGAATTCGAACTCCGAGCGGATCTCGTCGGGTGAGAATGTCCCGTTTTCGTCCGTGGCGCTCCACGCGACGAGTGGCAGGGCCAGCAACAGGCAGTAAACTAGAACTTTCGGCATGATCGTCTCTCTATCTTGATTGGGTTTGCCGGCCCGCTCGAAGCGACCGTCCGGCTGATGCCGATTACAAGCCATACGCAGCGTCATCCACCATGAAGAAATCCTCCCCTTTTCCTGATCATTCCGTATCGGAACGTTCAGGAGTGGAAGAAGTTCGCCGAATCAACGGCCTGGCGAAGGTCGGCGAGTGGCGGGTGGATTTCTCGACCGGAGAAATGACCGGACCCTCGGGCACGGTGCGCCTGGAACCGAAGGTCGCTCAGCTGCTGCAGGAGCTGGCCGGGCGGGCCGGGCGCGTGGTCTCGCGCGAGGAATTGATGGCCGCGATCTGGCCTGATGTGATCGTCGGCGACGACTCGCTGGCGCAAATTGTCTCGAAGCTGCGCCGGGCCCTCGGCGACGACGCCAGGGAGCCGCGCTATGTCGAGACCATGTCCAAGCGCGGCTATCGCTTGGTGGCGTCCGTCGAACGGCTCGAAGGCGGGGAACGATCCGAGTCGTCCGGTTTGCGCGGCAAGCGCTGGATCGCGCTCGTCGCCACAACCGGGCTCCTCGGCCTCCTGCTGGTCTGGGCTGGCCTGCTCTACCGATCGACAGGGGAGGGCCCGCCGGAAGCCGCGGGGCAAGCCGAAGGCATCCCGGCCCTGCTGGCGCGCGCCGAGGATTCCTATTTCCAGTTTTCCCGGGCCGACAACGAAGCGGCCATCGAGCTCTACGAGCGGGTCCTGGGGATC
>JAASTB010000135.1 GCA_021767625.1 Wenzhouxiangella sp. | reverse complement strand
GTCGAGGACTTTGCGAGACGCATTCCGCATATCCCCCTGGTGCAGCACCGCACCGGCGAAGACGACTCGGCCCTGGGGACGGTGCGATTCGCCGATCTGGAAGCGCGGCCCCGACGGATTTTCGCCACCGACGATCCGGCCGTGGTTTATGTCGAGGTCGTCTTTCGCTACACCTCGCGCGAGCATGTCGTCCACGAGGCGAACCTGGGCGATACGCGCGTGTACGTCCGCATCGAGGATCCGCTGTACCTGGAGGGCCGTGCGCACACGGTCGAGCAAGTGCGTGGGCGCGAGAGGCTCCGCGAGGCCTACTTCCGCCGGATCTTCTCCCTGATGGCGGTGCAGAGCGACTGCAATGGGTCGCTGGGCGAATGGATGAAGGCCCTGCTGCTGCCCGAAACCGGCGCCAGCGAACTCGACTTGCTCGCCACCATCCAGAATTTCAATCACAACATCGTCACCCGTCCGCGCCCGCAGGGCGCAGGCCGCGATGCCTTCCGCGAGGCGATGCAGGATATCGATTTCGCCAGGCTGACGCCGGCGGAGGGGCCGGTGTCAGTGCGGCTGTCGGTTCGTCCCCACCGACGCGAAGCCGGCAGTTATTCCCAGTCGGTCACGAGCGTCTTCCTGGGCAACGCCCGCGGCCTGGCCTTCAGGAGGCCTAGCGGCAAGCTGGAATTCCTGGCGGCGGGAAGCGCCTTCGAGCGCCGTTTCCGGGCCTTCGTCGAGGCGCGTGCGGGCGATCGCCTGAGAAGCCTCGGCCGCAACTCGTGGCGGCGCAATGCAGAAGAACGAATCTGGGGCGGGCCGGGCGAATGCGAGGCCTATTTCCACAACAACGACAGCTTCGTGATGAAGGGCCTGGAGTGGACCCTCGAGCGCGACGACAACGACGTGCCGCGCGTGATGGGCAGCCACTGCAACGTGGCCGCCTATCGCAGCGGGCGTGATCGCGTGGCCGTCAAGGCCGTGCCCTTCGAGTCGGTGGGCGACCTCGTGCGGCTGATGCAGGCGCACCAGTACGTTCACGGCGTGCAGGCGCCGGCGCTGGTCGCCCAGGCCAGTGCCCATCCTGAACTCGCCGCCGAGATCATCACCGCCGTGACCAGCCTGCTGAGCGAGCGCGGCGAAGACGGACAGGATGCAAGGGCGGCGTCGCGCGAGGCGTTCGAAAGGGACTGGAGCAGCCTGTTCCGCCGCAATATCGGCCCGCTACTGCACCAGGTGACCGTCGACTACGAGCACAAGCTTCTGCTCGCGGTGCTGGACTGGAGCGACGAGGGCATGCTGTCGGACTTTCGCGCCCGCAAGCGACTGATGGAGGATTGCTCCGTCAGCCACCGGTTGCGCATGGCAGCCAACCTGTTTCGCAACGGCCACCAGATGCTCGAGGACGATGTCACGCACACCGACCTCAAGCCCGAGAACATCCTGAACAAACCCGGCGCGGCGTTCAGCGCCCTGCAGAAAGCCCGCAAGAAGGGTTGGGACAGCCTGGACGAGCGGGAACTGGAAAGCCTGGTCGCCGGCGAGTCGACTTTCGAGGGCGATTTTTCCGGCATTCACTTCGGCCGGGAGGGTGCGGTCGACAACCTGGCGCACGGCGAGGGCCTGCCGACCTCGATTCGCTACTCGAGCTGGAAATTCACCAGCCTTGGCCTGAGCGAAGGCACCCAGCCGACGGTGTTGAGAAAGCAGGGTGGGGAGTTGCCGCGCATCGATGCGCTGCTGCTCGAGCAGGATATCGCCAATCGCGGCACGACGGCCTGGGAGATCGTCTACGGATCGCTCGTCGACTGCATCCCGCCGGCCGAGGAAGCCCGGCGGCTGGCAGGCCGCAAGCTGGCCCAGGAGCGCGTCGGCAAGCATCTCGCCGAGGCCATCCGCCGCAAGCGAGAAGGCAAGCCGGAGGATCCGCGCGTCATGCTGGATTTGGAGTCGGCCATGCAGCAATGCGACAGCCGGTTGCTGGACGTCGTCAGCCTGCGCTCGGAGACAATCGAAAACAAGACGCGCCTGACGCCCTTGTTCCAGCACCCCGGGGACAACGCCGGCGGCCTGGCCGCGTGGCTCGATCCGCGCGTTATCGAGATGCTCGACCACCTCGCCTGCGATTTTCGACGCCAGGACATCACGCGTCACCAAGTGACCAAGCTCTACCGCACGGCCGAGGCCTTGCTGCGGGCGGAGGCGACGCGGCTCGAAGGCGCGGACCGGCGCACTGTCCACAACCGCCGCCAGCGCATGGTGACCTATATGCACGCCAACGGCCTGCACTTCAATCCGGACTGTGGCCTGCTGGGCCTGGCTGAACTGCCGCGGCAGCTGGAGGAATTCGCCGAGCTGGTGGAGCGCCTACCCGATCCCCGCCGGGCGCTGGCCGAGTTCACGACCACCTGGTCCAACCTGCGGCTGTGGGGCGCAAGCGTACTCGACGCCCTGGGCGACCTCCAGTCGTCGGGCGAGGCGCCCACCCAGGCCAGCGACAAGGGCCGGGACGAGTTGTACCAGCTGGTGCGTTCGACGCTGCTGAAGGAACACGAGAACATCGCCCGCGAAGAATCGCGGGCGGGCGAGGAGCGGATGCAGCCGCCGTTCCTGGGGCTTTTCGAGCGACGCAGGGTACGCGTCTATCGCGAAAACGGCGAGTTGCGTTTCAGCCACACGGTGGAGACCTGACGGTCACCAGCCTTCGGGTAGTTGCCCCTGGCGCTGCACTTCGCCGCGATCGGCGAGGAAGCCGCTGACAAAACGCATGGCCACGGCATTGCCTTGTTCGTCGGTCTCGAACTCCACGACCAGGGGCTCGGCGCCCGGATTGGTCCACTGTTGTTCGAAGCGATATTCGCCGACGGACTTCATGTACCAGGGCGCGACATCGCCCCACATGGCCCCGATCATCAGGTAGCCCGGCGGAATCTCCCGGCCTTCCATGGCGCGGTTTTGCGCTTGCGCGACGAAGAAGTTGCGGTTGGGCTCGTCCGGGCTGCCGTAGACGCCGTGGAAGCGCTCGAGGTCCTGGCGGGGCTCGCCGAGTGCAAATGGCGCTCGTTCCGACCCGAGCTCTCGCTGCTCGCGTTCGGGCGTGCCGGGTCGATCCTGACTAGCGACCGGCCCGCGCTTGCCGCGTTGGGGCGTCTGGCACTGGCTCCATTCCATGGCGCATTCGCCGGCACAGGCCGCCATTCGGCGCACGGCCGGCGTCGGCATGACCGGTTCGCCGTCCTGCCCGCGCTCTTGCATTTCCTTCATTGCGGCCTGCAAACGGTTGTAGGCCTGGCAGCTGCAGTCGCATTCCTCTTCCTCCTGTGCCTGCGTGTTCGCGGGGAACGAGAGTGAAAGCACGATGGCGGCACCGGCAAGAATGCTGGTGAGAAATACCGACCGGGTCGAACGGGACATGGCAACCTCCGGCTGTATGAGCCTGTCTTGATATACGCAAACCGCGCCGGATTCGTGTCAGTCATCTGCAGGTGAGATACTGTGCCGACGACGCAACGCGGAGAGTCGACGCATGAAGCTCTATACCTATCCCGAAGCCCCCAGTCCTCGCCGGGTCCACCTGTTTCTGGCCGAGAAGGGACTGTCGCTCGAGGAAGTTTTCGTGGATATGCGCAAGGGTGAACATCTTTCAGATGACTTTGCTGCAATTCATGCCGACTGCACTGTTCCGATCCTGGAGCTCGATGACGGTACCCGCCTGAGTTCCTGTGCAGCCATCTGCCGCCATCTCGAGCGGGTTCAGCCCGAACCCGCGTTGCTGGGAACCACGCCGGGGGCGCGAGCCCGCATTGACGATCGCGACCGCTGGGTGGAAATGAACGGCATGCTCGCGGTCATGGAGGGATTTCGCAATTCGCTCAAGGGCTTCAAGGACCATGCCTTGCCCGGCCGTCGCCCTGTGGCCCAGATTCCCGAGCTTGCCGAGCGCGGCCGGCTTCGGTTCGAATGGTTCATGCAAGACCTGGACGGCATGTTGAACGAACATGATCATGTCGCCGGTGACGATTTCAGCGTGGCCGACATCACCGCCCTGGTGACCATCGATTTCGGCTTGCGCGGCATGAAAATGCAGGTGCCAGACAATGCCGACGCCCTCCGGGCCTGGCACGAACGCGTCAGCACGCGGCCTTCAGTAAAAAAGGGCTAGACTTGGCGGGATTCTGGAGCCACTCGGAGACCGCCTCATGTCCGACACTCGCCAGCGCGACGAAGCGCTTTTGACCATCGCCCTCTTTGCTGCCTTTGCCGACGGTTCAAAGCACGAGGACGAGCGCGAGGAAATTCGCAGCATTGCCGAATCGCTGTCCGGCGACAACGGCCCGGATCTGCGCACGCTCTACCAGGACGTGCTCCTCAAGCGCGTGTCGCTGGCCGAGGCCGCCGGCAAGCTCCAGGGCGCGGGCGAGAAACACCTGGCCTATGAAATGGCTGTGGGCGTGTGCGACGCCGACGGTCGCATGACCGAGGAGGAGCGGCGCTTCCTGGACGAGCTGCGCGGATTGCTCGACATGGACAGCGACGAGTCGGGCCAGATCGAGCAGGAGGCCGAACAGGTCGTGGCCATGGCCGAGGCCGCCGCGCCGGCGACTGTCTCCAAGGCTCAGGCGACGCAGCCGCCGATCGGCAGCGCCACGGCGGTCGACGAAGTGGCCATGGACAAGACCATTCTCAACTACTCGATTCTCAACGGTGCGCTGGAATTGCTGCCGCAATCCTGGGCGTCGATGGCCATTATTCCCCTGCAGATCCGGATGGTCTACGGCATCGGCAAGGAATACGGCGTCGAGCTCGACCGTGGCCACATCAAGGAATTCCTGGCGACGCTCGGCGTGGGCATGACCTCGCAGTATCTCGAGCAGTTCGGCCGCAAGCTCATCGGCGGCCTGCTGGGTGGTATGGCCGGCCGCGGCGTCGGTCGCGTGGGCCGTGCGGCAACCGGCATGGCGTTTTCGTTCGCCACGACCTATGCCCTGGGTCACGTGGCCCGGCGCTACTACGCCGGCGGCCGCCAGATGAGCACCGAGCTACTCAAGTCGACCTTCAACGAGATGCTCGGCTCGGCCAAGCAGAAGCAGGGCGAGTTCATGCCGCAGATCGAACAGAAGGCGCAGACCCTCGACATGAGCCAGGTGATGGGCCTGGTCAAGGGCGGCGGCCGGGTCTGAGGGCGCCCTTACTCGTTTTCGGGCATCGCCTCCGGCTCGGGTAGCAGCAGGTCTTCGAGAAAGAAGGCCGATAGTTCCGAGCGGCCCGCCAGGCCGGCCTTGCGGTAGACGGCGCGCGCCTGTTCGCGCACCGTCCGCTCGCCGGTTTCCCGCACCGCCGCGATTTCCTTCAGGCTCAATCCCTTGAGCAGCAGCAGGGCGATTTCCGCCTCGGCCTTGCTGAGTTGCCAGGTTTCGAACTGTTCCTGGATGGCCGCTCCCAGGCCACGAATCGTGGCGTGATAGCGCTCCCGCCACTGTCTCGACTCCGCCCGGGCGGAGTGCAGACTCGAGTGCATCTGCCTGAGTTGCTTTCTTCCGCGGACAACCTGTGTGAGCACAAAGCCGAACATGGCCGCCGCGGTCAGCAGCAGGGCCAGTTCCACGACCACATGCAGCGGTTCGACGCCCTCGGCGTAGTCGGAGATCAGGTCCCAGCCGATCAGGACGGCGATGACGCCGAAGGTCACCAGAAGCGTCGGGTTGCCGGGGGTGCGGGCTCGGTTATTCGACATAGTCAGGGAATTTCCGGGGAACAGGTCATATGCCGGATTCTACCCAATGACGCTCTCGCCCATGCTTTGTTCCAGGTCCGAACAGGAACATCGACATGAACGGGGAACGCAACATGACATCCGTCAAGGTCTGGGATCCCATCGTGCGACTGGGCCATTGGCTGCTGGTCGCGGGGTTCTTCACCAACTACATCATGGAAGACGAAGTGATGACCCTGCATGTGTGGATCGGCTATACCTTGCTGGCCATCGTGCTGTTCCGGGTGCTGTGGGGCTTCGTCGGTACCGAACACGCCCGCTTCGGCGACTTCGTTCGCTCTCCGGCGGCAGTGGTCTACTATCTGCGCAACCTCTTCACCGGCCGCGCGAAGCACTACCTGGGGCACAACCCCGCAGGCGGCATCATGATCCTGCTGCTGATCGGCTGCATGATCGCGCTGGCCTTCAGCGGGCTGGTGCTCTACGCGGTGGAGGAAAACGCCGGGCCGCTGGCCGGCTGGGTGGTGGAAGCCGGGGAAGGTGTCTCCGGGGCGCTGTGGGCGGCCGACGAGCATTTCTGGGAAGAAACCCACGAGGTGCTGGTCAATGTGATGCTCGGCCTGGTCATCATTCACGTCCTGGGAGTCGTTGTCTCCAGCC
>JAASTB010000134.1 GCA_021767625.1 Wenzhouxiangella sp. | reverse complement strand
TTCGTCCGGCTCGGCCACGTAGATCCAGTGGCCGTGGCGACGGGTGGTCATGTCCGGCTGCCAGCGGTCGACGGCGATGCCCTGCCACCAGCTGCCCCCGCCGCCGTCGGCATCGAGGATGGTGCTCAAGTGCCCGTTGGACAGCAGGCAGTAGCCGGGAGCCTGCGCTTCGCGCGGGCCGGCCTGCCAGGTCTCGGGGTTGGCGGCCACAGCCAGGGTGCGTTCGGGCTCCAGGCGGCCGCGGATGCTCAATGCCGGAGTCAGGCGCGGCAGGCGCTCGTGCAGCAGCATCGACACCCCGGCGACGTGGCGGTCGGACTGGAAGCGCCGCACGAAGACGTCGTCGTGCAGGTAGTTGTCGATGGCCGCCAGGATCATGCCCTGGTGGTGGCTCATCCAGGCCTTGACCAGTTTCCCCCGGCGCGGCTTGTCGCTGGCGCGGCGGCCGAAGTCGATCGCCTCGTAGCAGCCGAACAGGCCGATGCCGTTGTACTTGGCGAGCCTGCGCAGGTTGTCGATGACAGCCGCGGGCCGGTACGGCAGTGCCATCACGCTGGCGTAGGGCGCGATCACCAGGCGCTCGCCCAGGTCGCGCCGAAAGCCCAGGCCGGGCACGCCGAAGCTGCGGTAGGCGTAATGGCGTTGTTCGTCGAGCTGGTAGTAGGCCGACTCGGACACGCCCCAGGGGATGCCGCCCTGGGCTTCGGCGAAATCGCGGTGCAGGTCGATGGCGTTGACGCTGGCCGTCTCGAGCAGGCCGGCGATCGGCGTGGCCGTGTACAGGCGCGGCATCAGGTATTCGAACAGCGTCGCGCCCCAGGACATCAGGATGCGCCGCCCACCGTAGCGGCGGAACGGGCGCCCCAGGTGCAGCCAATGGCGGGTGGGCGCCTGGCCGCGCGATATGGCCAGCAGGCTGGCCAGGCGGGCTTCGGAGGCCAGCAGGTCGTAGCAATTGGCGTCGAGTACGGCGTTGTCGGCATCGAAGCCGATGCGGAAAAGGTGCCGGTCGGCGTCATAGAGGAAGCCGAAATCCATCTCGTCGGCCCAGGCATCGGCCTGGCTTGCCAGCTCGAAACAATCGACGACCAGGGCCTCGTTGGCCCGGCGCGCCTGGTCGAGCCGGGTCTCGATGCGCTCTTCCAGTGCGGTGGGCAGCCCTGCCCCGCCCGCCCTGGCCGCGGCCAGCAACTCGCGGGCGCGGCGGGCCTGTTCGAGGTGGTGCTCAGGACACCAGCCGCCCTCCAGCAGCTGTGCCAGGGCGGCGAGATCGGTACTGCCGGTTTCCTCGGCGAAATCGCGCAGGGCCGGGAGCTCGGGCAACCAGGGCTGCAGGATCTCGATCGCCCGGCGCGCCTGCCGCACCTGCGTGATCAGCTGCGTGAGCCACACCCTAAGCTCGGAGATGACGTCGACGCTGACGTCCAGGGCCTCGTCTTCGGCCAGGTCGACGATGACGTCGGCCAGCTCGTCGAGCTGGTGTTCGTGCCACTTGTCGAGCAGTTGCCGACATTCCTCGGGCCCCGCCTCGAGCGCCTGACGGTACTGGGACCGGATTCGGCCCAGCCAGTCGCCCAGCACCGGGTGTCGCGGCGCCTGCCGGGCCAGCGGCCGGGCGGTGCGCTCGATCAGGCCGAGGGTGTCGGCCAGTCCACGGGCCAGACCCGTCAACGACAGCGGCCGCGACCGGAGTTCGTCGAGGAAACGCGCCAGTGTCACCAGGGCGACCGCCAGGTTGCCGCTGTCGACCGTCGATATGTAGGCCGGATGAAGCTTTTCGAGATCGCGAATCTCGTACCAGTTGAACCAGTGACCGCGATAGCGCTCGAGCTGGGCCATGCCCTCCATGCTGTTGCGCAGCCAGGCGGTGAGCGTGAGCGGGTCGATCCAGCCGAAGTCGTGGGCAGCCACCGCGGCGTTGAGCGCCATGCCCATGTTGGTGGGTGAAGTGCGTGCCGCGAGCACCACGCGGGGATCGGACTGGTAGTTGTCCGGCGGCAGCCAGTGCGTATCGGGGCCGACGAAATGGTCGAAGAACAGCCAGGTTCGCCGCGCGACGCGCCGCAGCAGCTTTTCGGCCGCGGGATCGGGCCGGTAGGCCTCGCGCCGGCGGGGTCGCTCGACCCGCTCGACGATGGGCGCGGCCAGCAGCCAGGCCAGGCCCAGCGGCAGCGCCGCGCCCAGCAGGGTCGGCTCCAGCCATGCCGCCGCGGCGACCACGAGCAAGCCCGCCACCGGGCACGGCCAGAGTTCCCGCCACAGCCGCTTGCGCGCCAGGCCCAGGCTGCGGTGGACGTGCGCCGCGGTGGTCCACTCCAGCAGGTGCCGCCGCGAGACGAACAGGCGCCACAAGGTGCGTGCGATGGCGTCGACGATCATCAGGCTCTGGTAGGGCAAAAGCAGCAGGGTCAGCAGCCAGTGCTGGGCCTGCAGCCGCAGGCCGCGCAGGCCGGGGCGAAGCATCAGCGGGGCCGAACGCGGCGCCACGGCGAACTGGGTCAGCAGGCCCAGGGTCTCGCTGAACAGGCCCGCGGCCGGCAGCATCAGGAAGACGAGCGTCCACAACAGATCGCTGCCCGGCAGCAGGCCGCTGAAGCCGATGAGGATCAGCAGCAGCATCACCGGCGGCTGCACACTGCGGCGCAGGTTGTCGATGATCATCCAGCGATGGATTGCCGACAGGCGGTTGCGCCGTCGTTGCCCGTCGGGACCCCGGACGTAGCGCTTGAGCCAGGGCAGCAATTGCCAGTCGCCGCGGACCCAGCGGTGCAGCCGCCGAGTCCAGGCGATAACGCTGGGCGGAAACTGCTCCATCAGGACGATGTCGGTGGCCAGCCCGACGCGCGCGAAAATGCCTTCGAGAAGGTCGTGGCTGAGCAGGCTGTTGTCGGGGATGCGCCCTTCGAGCATGGCGTCCATCGCGCGCCAGTCGTAGATGCCCTTGCCGGCGAAGATGCCCTCTCCGAACAGGTCGTTGTAGACGTCCGAGCTGGCGTGGGTGTAGAGGTCGACCGTCGAATCGCCCGAGAAGACCCGCGTGAAGCCGGTATTGCGCGTGGTGTCCGGGTCGATCTCGACGCGTGGCTGAATGACGCTGTAGCCCGCGCGGAGGGTTCGGTTCTCTTCGTCAACGACCGCGCGGCTGAGCGGATGGGCCAGCGTTCCGACGAGGCGCCGGGCGGCATCGGGCGGCAGGCGCGTGTCGGCGTCGAGGGTGATCACGTATTGCACGCCCGCGAGCGCCTCGCGCCGGCCCAGCAGGGTCGTGAAGCTGTCTTCGTCGCGACCGGCCAGCAGGCCGTTGAAGGCCACCAGCTTGCCGCGCTTGCGCTCGTGCCCCATCCAGCAGCCTTCGTGCGGATTGAAGCGGCGCGGGCGACAGAGAAAGAGGCAATCGGACTCGGGGTATTGGCGGCGAAGGCGGTCGATGTGCTCGCGCGCGCGGCGGAGGATCGCCGCGTCGCCGTCGACGCTTTCGGAGTCGGCATCGTGCAGGTCGCCGAGCACCACCCAGGCCAGCTGCCGGTCTTCGTTGGCCAGGAAGTTGACCTCCAGTCGCTCGAAGACGTGATCGACGTCCTCGGGCCCGGCGAAAATAACCGGCACGCAGACCGCCGTGCGATGGCGGCGCGGAATGCCGTCCTCGAAGTCCAGGCGGACCAGGGTCCGCGGCGGCATCAGCCGCGTCAGCAAGCCGTTGGCCAGCGTCACCCCCAGGCCCAGGGCCGGCACCGTCAGCAGCGCCATCAGCGCAACAGCAACGGCCGGCGGGGTCGGGTACATCGCAAGATAGCCCGCCGGCAGGGCCAGCGCGGTGCCGGCCAGCGCGAAGATCAGCAGCAGGTAGACCTTGGTGGGGTGGCGCCAGGCGAAGGCCAGCAGGCGCTGCCTCGCGCCTGGGTGAAACCCGATCTCGCGTTCGGTCGCGACGCGACCGCCGGCCACCAGCCAGTAGCCGACGTGGGCGCGGCGCGCATCGTTGCCGGCCGCGCGCGCCAGCGAGACGCAGCGCCGCGCGATGGTCGCCTCGTCGCGCCGGCTGCCCCGCGCGAGCTCCTCCACCACCTGTCGATAGCGGTTGCGCGATTCGAAATCCATGCGCGCGTAGGCGCCGGCGGGGTCCTGCTTTAGCTCGCGCTCGACCGCGCTGAGGCGCTCGAAGCTGACCCGCCAGTCGTGCCCCGCCAGGGTGCGCAGGCTGACCACGCCGCCGGCGATGCGATCGACCAGCGCGGCGTCCTCCTCGCGGCGGGCACCGATCTGTTCGAGCAGTTCGTCGCCGGCGGCCAGCAGCCCTTCGATCTCGGCCAGGATCACGAAAGCCGGCAGCGCCCAGAGCTCGCCGATGCTCAGCGCCCGGGCGGCCTGGTAGTCGTCGACGGCGCGCTCGAGCCAGCCCGGATCCACCGGCTGGCCGCCGTGCGACACCAGGATGGCGGCCAACCGCTCCACCACCGGCCGGGGCGAGTCGCCCTGCCCCTGCACGTGCGGCAGGCTGGCGACATAGCCCTTCGGCAGGTCGTGGGATATGCCCGAGAGTGCGTCTTCGATGACGTGGCGGTTATCGAGCAGCCATTCCTCGCCGCGCGAGGCGAAACGGCGCCCCTCGAGCAAGCCCTCAAGGCGTCGGTACAGCGCGGAAAGACGCCTGCGCCGATCGGCCAGGCGCCGCCGGAAGCGGCGGCTGGCGCCGGTGGGCAGGCGCCGGCTTCGGGCCAGGGCGACGAGTTCGCGCTGCAGGGACGGCCCGTTGTGGTTGGCTGTGGTGGTCGAATCCGGTTGCGACACGCCCGGTCGCCTCAGGCCCCGGACCGCGCCAGCGCCTCGCCGACGCGCATACCGTCCTGCAGGGCGAGAACGGGAATGTCGACCCGCCCGAGCAGCACCTGCCGCACGGCCTCGCTACTCCAGCCGCTGGCCGCATCGCCGTTGTGCACGGCCAGGATCAGCAGGTCGGGCCGCTCGGCCAGGCAGACCTCGGCGATGGTCTGGATGGGCCGCGCCGAGGCTTCCAGACGCGCGTGTATTGCGTGCCGGCTGCCGAGGCGGTCGCGCAACTCCTCGAGATAGCCGGCGGCCACCCGGCGGTTGCATTCGACCACCTCGGACTTGAGTTCTTCCTCGCGCCGGGTCAATGGTCGCCGACGCGGCATCACGGGTTCGCTCACCAGGTGCAGCAACTCGATGGCCATGTCGCCGGATCGGTCCAGGGCGCTGGCCACGTGCAGGCCCACTTCGGCCGTCTGGGTGCCGTCCAGGGCCACCATCACCCGGCGATAGTCGCCTCCGGGCGTGGCCGGGTCGGAGCGGCCGCGAACGATCAGGTAGGGAATGCGGGTATTGGCCAGCACCTTGTGCACGGTGCCGCCGTAAGGCAGTTCCGAGGCTCCGCCGGCGCCCCAGGCCGACAGCACCACCAGGCGGATGTCGCGCTGGGCGATGAACTGAGTAACGACATCGGCCGGCCGGCCGTCGAGCACTTCCGATTCGACCTCGACGCCCGAAAGGCGTTCGTCGCCCACCAACCCGCGCAGGTAGCGCAGGGCCTCGGCCTTCCTCAAACGCCAGTCGACGCTCTCGGCGCTGTGCTCACCCTGCGCGTCCTTGGGCTCATGCAATACACGCAGCAGGAACACCCGGCTGGAGAACGCCCGCGCCATCCGCCCGGCATGCACCAGCGCCTGCTCGGCGAATTCCGAGCCGTCGAGGGGAACCAGGATGCGGGAGAAGGGCATGACCTGACTGCCGATTCCATGTGGATAGCCGATTTCATGCTACCCACCGGTACCGGCCGGGGTGTTGATGCAGGTCAAGGGCATGGGCATCGCCGCCGGCGGCGACGATGCCCGGGCTCAGCGTTTAATCAACCGCACTTCGAATAGCCGCAGGCCAGGCAGGTCTGGCAGCCGTCGAGGAGGACCATGGCCTTGGTGTTGCACTTGTGGCAGAGCGTTGCCGAGGCCGGGTAGGAGGCCTCGCCGCCCTGCCCTGCATCGGCGCTGCCGGTCTTGGGCTGGGCCGCTTCGGCGTCGGCCTGCTTCTGTTCGCGGGCTTCGGCTTCGGCGCGCTTTTGCTCGAGGATGAGCTGCTGCTGCTCGCTTAGCTCATCGGGCTCGATCATGCCGATGCGCTTCAAGTGGTTTTCGACCACCGCGCCGATGTCGGCCACGATCGAGGGCACGAAGCGGCCGCCGGGCTTGAAGTAGCCGCCCTTGGGGTCGAACACGGCCTGCAATTCCTCGGCCAGGAAGGTGACGTCGCCGCCCTTGCGGAACACCGCCGACATCACGCGCGTAAGCGCCACGATCCACTGGAAGTGGTCCATGTTCTTCGAGTTGATGAAGATCTCGAAGGGCCGGCGCTG
>JAASTB010000133.1 GCA_021767625.1 Wenzhouxiangella sp. | reverse complement strand
GATGTCGCGTCCGAAGAAATCGACGCTCTGAACGCGGGTGGCTCCCACTTCGGGTTCGAGTTGCTGCATGCCCCGCAGGGCCGCCGCCCGCTCGACGCCCAGCGCCCGGCAGACGTTCAGGGCCAGGGCGACGTTTTCGGCGTGCTCGGCGTAGCGAAAGGCCGCCATCTCCTCGTCGGATACGGCGGCCACGTCTTCCGCCGAGGTGGCGTGCAGTTGGCTGCCGCGGTCCTCGGCAGCCATCTCGAAGGTTTCGAGGTATTCCCGCTCGGCCGTGAACAGGTGGGCGCCGTAGGGAACGGTGCCGGCCAGGGCGAGCGCGACATCCGGCGCGCCCGGCCCCATGACGTCGAGGTGGTCAGCACGAGCGTTGGTGATCACGCCGTGCGTGGAGCGGACCATCTGGCGCTCGGTCAGGGCCTGGAAGTGCGGCTGCAGCGCCATGCACTCCATGACCAGGACTTCGGGCCGAAAGCCGACAACGCGCCGCATGACGCGCATCTGCTCGATGATGTTGGGCTGGTTGGGGCGATGCAGGGGATAGTCTTCACCGTCGGGTCCGGTGACCGCGGCGAATGACCCCGTGGTCTTCGAGCAGACCCTCTTGCCGCCTGCGCGCAGTCCCGCGGCAATGAGCCGGACGACGCTGGTCTTGCCCCGGGTGCCGTTCACGTGGACGCGAACGGGCAGTCTTCGGAGCACCCAGCGGTGGACGAGCGTCTCTGCAATTCCCAGCGCGATGAGCGCGACCAGGATGCAGGCCAGCGTGACGATGGCGAAGGCGTTGCTGATGGCTTTCATTCCCGTCGACGGTTCGGGGCATGTTACCGGCACCGGCGCGACTTTGTAAGACCGCTCTGGAGACTTGCGCCTCTGCTAACATTCGTCGCATGCCCGGATGGCGAAATTGGTAGACGCAAGGGACTTAAAATCCCTCGGTGGCAACACCGTGCCGGTTCGAGTCCGGCTCCGGGCACCATTTCCATCGCGCAGAATCCCTTAAGAGACGCGTCCGCATGGGGCGGCCCGAAGTTCACGACAGGCTTCACATTTTCGCGACGGTTTCTTGATCGCGCGTCGACAGCCCGGGGGTAAAAACGAGCTGCACTCACAGACAGAGGGTTCCCCCCGATGAAAAAGCTCGTAATGATTGTTGGTCTGGCCGCGACCTTTGCGGCTTCTACCGTCCTTGCCGATGCCCGCGTCCGGGTCGTTCACGCCGCGCCCTTCGCGGACAGTCTCGAAGGCTCCGCCGTGACGGTGACGGCAAACGGCGATACGCTGCTCGAGGACTTCCGCTTCGGCGACTTCACCGACTATGTCGAGCTGCCGGCCGGCAGCTACGACCTGGCGGTGTTCCCCGCGGGTTCAGAAGATCCCGCGATGGAGGCCTCCGTGGAGCTGTCGGACGGTGTCGACTACACGGTGCTGGCCACAGGTAACGGCAGCACGCAGGACCTGGCGCTGTGGCCGCTGGTCGACGATCCGATGGCGCCGGGCGACGGCAACCTGAACATCCGCGTCGTCCATGCCGCGCCTTTCGCCGCGAGCTCGGAAGCGACCGAAGTGTCCATCCGCACGGCCGGCGGTGATGTCGTCAACGGCCTGGTCGGCGTGCCGTATTTCGCCGAAAGCGGTTACTTCGCGATTCCGGCCGGCAACTACGACCTGAAGGTCGCTTCCAACGACGGGACGGTCAATTACATCGATCCGCTGCCCGTGGATCTTCCGGCCGGGCTCGACGTGACGGTCATCGCGATCGGCGACGGCATCAACCAGCCGCTGGGCATTCTCGCCCTGCCGGTCGGCCTGCTCGAGACCCGCACGCCGGTCGACAACAGCGTCAACGGCTGGTGGACTTCGGCCAATGCCGCGGAGGAAGGCCTGGCCCTGCTGCCGATTCCGGCCCGCAACCAGCTCGTCGGCTCGGTCTATACCTACGCGCCCGACGGCTCGGGAGACCAGGTCTGGTTCACGCTCGACTCCGGTGAAGGCGGCTTCGACGGCCGTGAGGCGATGGGTACGCTCTACACCGCCAGCGGCGCGACCCTGGCCGGCGACGACAGTGCCAACGTCGAGGAAGCCGGCACCTTCGGCATCGAGTTCCTGTCGTGCTCGGAGGCGGTCTTCACCGCGATGCTCGATGGTGGCGCCGAAGCCACCTGGACCCTCGAGCGCCTGGTGGACACGGTTGGCTGCAACCTGAGCGATCAGTCGCAGTAATTCAATCGACCGCCCCCAGGGCCATCACGGGCCCCGGCCGCAAGCGCGGCCGGGGCCTTTTCGTCGCGCCGTTCTCAGGCCGTGTCGCCGGCTCCACGATCCTCGGCCGCTTCTTCGTCCGGCCCGCTCCCGGGTTCTTCCCACGGCTCGTCATCCATGGCGTGGTTTGCCTGGTAGACCTCGCTGAGCTTGTAGTTGTTGTAGGCGAAGCGAACGATCACCGTTCCGGCCGCGGCGGCGGGCAGGGCGAGCAGCACGCCCGCGAAGCCGAACAGCTGGCCGCCGGCCATTACCGCGAAGATGACGAGGACGGGATGCAGGCCGATGCGGTCGCCGACGAGCTTGGGCGTGAGCACGAAGCTCTCGATCAGCTGGCCGACGACGAAGACGATGCCCACCGATAGCAGGAAGAAGAAGCTGAAGTCCTGGATCACCGCCGTGGTGCCCGCCAGCAGCACCCCGATGATCGCGCCAAGGTAGGGCACGAAGCTGACCAGTCCGGCGATCATCCCGATGGCGATGGCGTTGTTCAGGCCAACGATCCACAGCCCGATCGCGTAGACCAGGCCGAGACTCAGCATCACCATCAACTGGCCGCGCAGGAAGCCGCCCAGGGCTTCGTCGCAGTCTTCGAGCAGCCTCACGGCGGTCGGTTCGATGTTGCGCGGCAGGATGTCGCGCAGGGTGTCCATCAGCAGGCGCCAGTCGCGCAACAGGTAGAAGGTAACCAGCGGCACCAGGATCATCGAGCTGATCCACACCAGGAATCGGCCGCCCGATTGGGTCATGACGCTGAGCACGTTTCCGGCCGCCCCGGCGATGTTGGAAAAATACTCCTGGATCAGCCTGCGCGCTCGCTCGACGTCGAAGGACTGCAGGTTGAGCTCGATGCCGAGCTGCGCCTCGATCCACGGCAGGACGTTCTTCTGGAAGGCGTCCAGGTAGCCGGGCAGGCGGCCCAGGAAGTCCGCCACTTCCCGCACCAGCACGGGTATGACGATCAGCAGCACGATCACGATGAGCACGAAGGCCAGCGCGAAGACGAGCGACACGGCGAGATCGCGCCGCATCCGGTGGTCCTCGAGCCAGCCCACGATCGGGTTGACGATGTAGGCGATCAATACGCTGATGAAAAACGGCGTCAGCACGGGGCCGAGCAGCCAGAGCAGCCAGCCGGCAATCAACAGGCTGGCGAGTATCCATCCGATCTGGTAGCGGCTCAGCTGTGGGAACGGCACGTGCTCACGTTCGCTCATGGAGGTGTCCCTCTGTCCTCGAGATTGGCGAATACTGGCAGGGCGGCGCGGGGCTTGCAACTGCCGAAGGTCACAGTGGCGCCGTTCGCGCCGGTATAATCCGGCGGATCAGCGGGCTTGCCCATGCAGGTCCGAACGAATTACCGCAAAGGCAGGCTGTTTTCCCAATGTCCATCGATATCAACGTCAACTCCGAGATCGGTCCCCTGCGCAGCGTCGTCGTGCACACGCCGGGCCAGGAGATCGAGAACATGACGCCGCAGACGGCGGCCGAAGTGCTCTACGACGACATCCTGAACCTGGAGCTGGCCACCGGCGAACACCGCCAGCTCAAGGGCGTGCTGGAGAAGGTTTGCCGCACGATCGAGCTGCGCGACTTGCTGGTCGAGGTGCTCGAGGACGGCCGGGTCTGCGAAGCCCTAGTGCAGGCGTTGTGCGAGTTGTTCGATTCGCCGGAGGTCCGCGACGAGTTGCTCGACCTCACCGCGGAGGACCTGGCGCGCCAACTGGTGGAGGGAACGCCCAAGAAACCGATCAGCCTGGAGAAGTACCTCAGTCCGTCGCGCTATGCCATTCCGCCTTTGCCGAACACCTTCTTCACGCGCGATGCGACGATGTGCGTCAACGACCGGATCATCATCGGTTCGATGGCCTATCGCGCAAGAATGGCCGAGGCGCTGCTGCTCAAGGCAGTGTTCAAGTACCACCCCGATATCCATTCCTCGGGCTTCTATTTCGACGGCACCGACAACCGCAACTCGGAGGTCACCATCGAGGGCGGCGACCTGCTTGTCATTCGAGAGGACCTGGCGGTGATCGGCTACAGCGAACGGACCTCGGTCGCTGGCATCGACCAGCTGATGCGGTCGATCGCCGCGCAGGGGCCGATCAGCAATTTCATCGTCGTCGAGATTCCCAAGACCCGGGCGACGATTCACCTCGACATGATCTTCACCATGGTCGACCACGACAAGTGCGTGGTCTTTCCGCCGCTTATCACCGGCCCCAATCGCTCGCGCGCCTTTCATTGCGCCTTCAACGGCGGCCCGGACGCGAAGATCACCGAGCATCGCGACGTGCTATCCGCGTTGTCTTCGCTGGGTATCGATCTCGCGCCCATCAACTGCGGCGGTGAGCAGGAGTTCCACCAGGAGCGCGAGCAGTGGGCCAGCGGCGCGAACTTCTTCGCCTTCGGCCCGGGCCAGATCCTGGGCTATCGGCACAACCGCTACACGGTCGAAGCTCTGGACAAGGCCGGCTTCAGCGTGGTCGACGCCCCGGAACTGATCGATGGCGGTCGAACGATCGGGCGCGACGAGCGCGTGGTCGTGACCATTGGCGGGGCGGAACTGTCGCGCGGCGGCGGAGGCTGTCGCTGCATGACCATGCCGGTGGCGCGGGATTCGGTATCGACCTGACCGGAGTGCCCGGCGCTTGATCCCGGTCAACGTCCCGTGATTTGCGCCATGCCAATCTGACACTGCTTCTCCGGCTGAGGGAGCCGGAGACACCATCGGGAGGGCAGGATGACCAAGGCAGTGCACAGACGAGGAAGGCCTCGGGCCCTGGCGGCGGGCCTGGGGGCGTTGTTGGCCTGGACCGGACTGGTCCTGTGGGCGGCTGCAGAGCAACCCGACTCCCCACCATCGGCGCAGCAGGCCGATCCCTCGCGCGCCTGCTTGATGTGCCACGGCGAAAATGCCCCCCTCCCTGCCGCAGGCATAGTTCACTCGAGCCACGCTGCCCTGTTCGTCGAAGGCGGGCAGGGTTGTACGGCCTGTCACGGCTCAAGCCGGGAGCACCTGGGCCTGGCCGAGGACGGCACGCGACCGCCGCCGGATCATTCCTTCGGTCCCGATGATCCGAGCGCCGGAATCAACGCGGCCTGCTCGACCTGTCACGCCGGACAAGTGGCGCCCCACTGGCAGGGCAGCGTTCACGAGTTCGAGGAACTGGCCTGCACGGACTGCCACAGCGCGCACGACGCGGCCGGGGATCCGGCGCTCGATCCCGCGCGGCAGGCGGGCGTCTGCTTCGAATGCCATCAGCGCGAACGCGCCGAGTTCATGCGACCGAGCCGGCATCCTGTGGCCACCGGCGGATTCGCTTCAGATGCCGGGTTGCTTTCCTGCAGCGACTGTCACGATGCGCACGGCAGCGCGACGGTGGCCGAGCTGAACCGGATGACGCTCAACGAAACCTGTTACGAGTGCCACGCAGAGTTGCGGGGGCCGTTCCTCTGGGAGCATGCGCCGGTGCGCGAAGACTGCAGCAGCTGCCACCTGCCGCACGGCGCCATCCACGACGCCTTGCTGCGCCAGAGGCCGCCCCAGCTTTGCCAGCAGTGCCACCTGGCTCAGTATCATCCGAGCACGGTTCGCAGCGGCACGGGGCTGCCGCCGCTGGGCGCCGACCCGAACCTGCTCGGGCAGAGCTGCATGAACTGCCATACGGCGGTCCACGGCTCCAACCATCCGTCCTCGCCGGGCTTCACGCGATAGGCCGCGGTCATGAGGATCCCGCTCGCCGCAGTCTTGATCGTCGCCACTGGCCTGGCGGCAATGACAGCGCCCAACCGGGCCGCCGGGATGCAGTTGTTCGGAAGCATCGACCTGGGCCTGGCCTGGCTCGATGAGGATGTCGGCCGCTATGGTCGCTTCTCCGGCCTGGACGAGTCCGGCGTGTCGCCTCTGGTGAATCTCTACCTGGAAACACCTCGACAGGACCCAGGGGACTGGTACCTGCGACTGGCGGGGGCGCGACTCGGCCTGCCGTCGCGCCGTTTGGACTTTCTCGCAGAGCGTTCCGGCCGGCAGGCCCTGTCGCTGAGTTGGCGGGAGATGCCCAGCTGGAGCCTGTCGGGCGGCACCACGCCTTTCATGACCGGTCCGGGCGGGCGCCTGTCT
>JAASTB010000132.1 GCA_021767625.1 Wenzhouxiangella sp. | reverse complement strand
GCGCATCCGCAGCATCGCCGAAGCACCCGACGGCAGCAGCTGGGTGCTCGAGGACGAGCGCGGCGCCAGCCGGGGTCGGCTGCTGAAGCTCACACCGAAGTCATGAGTCACGGCAGGCCGCCGTCCGGACGCCCGTAGCAAGGAGAAGCGAGCATGCCCCGGATACCGAAACGAATACTGTTGGCGCTCTCGCTCCTTTTGATGTTCGCGCCGCTCGCCCAGGCCGAAACACCCGGCCCGGGCAGGACAGTCGTGATCGTCCACGGCGCCTGGGGCGGCGGTTGGGACTGGAAGGAAACGGCGGCCGTGCTCGAATCCCAAGGCTTCGAGGTCTACAGGCCGACGCTGACCGGCCTCGGCGAGCGCCGTCACCTGCTCTCGCCGGACATCGACCTGACCACGCACATCGCCGACGTGGTCAACGTGCTGCGCTTCGAACAGCTAAGCGACGTTACCCTGGTCGGGCACAGCTACGGCGGCATGGTCATCACCGGAGTGGCCGAGGCGGTTCCCGAACGGATCGCCCGGCTGGTCTACTTTGACGCCTTCCTGCCGTTCGACGGCGAGTGCGCACTCGCGGTGGGTCGCGATGCCGGCCCGGGCGAACTCTGCACCGCCGAGGCGGCGGAACGCATGCTACCCGAAGCGACACAAGACGGCGGCATCCCACCGGGCTGGGTGGAAGCCGGCACGCCGCCGCCGAGCGACGTTCCCCAGCCCATCGGCACATTCATCGATCCGATAGAGCTAAAAGGCGATCCAGGCAACGGCGTACCGGCCGGTTTCATCATCACGCGCGAGGCCGCCGGCGGCGCCGACGATTTCAACGTGACTGCGAAACGCGCCGAGGACCTCGGCTTTCCCGTGGTCGAATACATCGGAAACCATGTGCCCCACCGCGACGACCCGGAAGGCGTGGCTCGGCTGTTCGTCGGCTTCGAACGGGTCGCCGAGCGAACCGACGAGAACTAGCCAGAAGGTCGGGTATCCCGGGTATCCGGGCTTGTCTCTGGAACGAGCCCGGTGGGCAGGTTGCGCTAGCGCCGCATCGCCAGCGATCAAGCGAGCTTCCACCCGGAAGATGCTCCCTAATGCTGTTCGCCGTTCTGTCTTGCGTACCAGGCCATCAGCGGCTTGACGGTAACGCCGTGGAGCACGATCGACAGCGTCACGACGATCAAAACCAGCTCAATCAGCTGCAATGCCAGATCTTCGGGCAGACCATGCTGAATGGCGTACATCAGGTAGAACAACGAGCCGATCCCGCGTATGCCGAACCAGCCGGCCATAAGCCGGTTGCGTGCGGGCTCGCTGGAAATAAGAGTGGTCAGCAACACGCCCATGGGCCTGGCGACCAGGAAAACGAAGAGCGCCAGTAGCACCGCCGGCAAGTTCCAGGAGTTAAGGAAGAGCGTGCCGCCGATGATCAGGATCAGGACAATCTCCGAGAAATGCTCGAGTTGTTCCTTGAAGAACAAAGATCGATCCGTCACGCCGCTGGTTGGCGGATCGTCGACATCGGCATCCGGCTCGTCCCCGGCACCCTCCGCTTGTTCCTTGCCCTGCTCGACGGCCCTGGCGGCAAGCTGGAACTCCGTATGCCGCAGCGCCACGGCCGCGGCGAATACTGCCAGGAAGCCGTAGGCATGGATCATCAGGCTCGCGCCATAGACGGCTGAGATGAGCCCGAGACCCAGGAAGTTGTCGATCAGGTGAAGCCCTTCCTTGCGGCGGTGCAGTTCCCACACCAGGCGGGCCAGGAGCCAACCGCACACGATCCCCAGCGCGATCCCGGCACCGGTCGCCCAGGCCACGTCCACCAGCACCCAGCGCCACCCACCGCCGATCTCGTGCAAACCCATGAGCCCCAGGCCCAGCATGATCACGGGAAACGCCGAACCATCGTTGATGCCGGCCTCGCAGGTGAGGCCGAAGCGAAGCCCGTCGCGGTCGCCCGGGTGCCGAACCTGAACATCGCGAGCCAGTACGGGGTCGGTCGGCGCCAACACCCCTCCCAGCAGGACGGCGGCACCCAGCGGCAAGCCCAGCGCCCAAAACCCGAAGCCGGCGATGATCGCTGCGGTAACAGCCATGCTGGCGAAACCCAGCAAGAGCGGAAAGCGCCACTCCCGGAGCTTCACTGGCACCGGCATCTTCAATCCGGCCGTGAACAAGGAGAGGATTACCGCCATCTCGGTGATCCGCTCGAGAACGGCCGATTCCTTCAAGGGATTGAAGTGGAACAGATGGAGCACCGTCGGGCCGATCAGGAATCCCACGGCGAGATACATCATGGCGTTGGTGATGGGCAGCCGACGCATGAACTGCGCGGTAAAGCCCATCGCCAGCAGGATTCCGCCAATGATCAGCAGCCAGGCTTCGACACTCATGACGCGTCCTTTTTGTTGTTGGCCATGCCCCACCGCAGGACGCGGTCTGCCTGGTTCGAGCGCCCGGAGCGCTGCGGGGCCACGGCAACTTCATCATCCGTAGAGTATCGGACAGCCCGGGCCCGCAGTAGTTTTGAGAAATTCTTCCGAATCTCGACGGCATAGCGCCCCGTCGCCGCACTCGCCCTGCCATGCAGGATGCGGACGGCAATGAGGCGGCTCTCCGCCGGCCGAGCCCTGCTCCTTCCCCGGGGCGTTCCCTGCGGAAACGGCTGCCTGCTTCTGCGCTTCAGCCATCTGAGGCCGATTTCGAATGCACTCACTTGCCTCCGGCTGATGCCTCAAAAGCGTCGTGGAAGATCCCAGGCACGGGGACGAGCGCCTCGATCTGCGCCGGAGTCATCGCCCCGTCCCATATTCTGAGCCGATCAATGCTGCCCTCGGGGTGGTCCGCGCCGCCGCCTGCGGTATCGTCCACCAGGAAGAACAGTTCACCGGTCCCGCCGACCACGGCATCACCGCCCGCATCGAGGAAGGACAGCCTCATCTCCCCGTCGATGAAGACGTTGACCCGCTCGGTGAAGGAGTCACGCGTTACCGCCATCTGGAACGGTACGTCCACTTCGACGGTTGGCAGCCCATCAATGGGACTCTCCGATGCAAAGACCGGAAAGGCGGCATTCAGGTAAACGCCGGGATTGACCGAACGACTCGCAAAGTCCACGATCTTTCGCCAACCGGAGGTATCGACCAGCGTCATGTCGAACACCATGGTGTAGCGATCCGAAGGCACACCCGTGGCAGGCGCCAACCGCAAGCCTGAGCCGGCTTCAATCGTAAGGCGGGTCCCCGAGTAAGTGGCGCCGCTGCCCAGGTACTCCAAGGCCGGCACGGAGCCAACATCACTGGTCAGCGTACTGTCGAACTCATAGTCCGCCACTTTCGACAGCAGTGGAGCCGAAGCGCCCGGGTCAGGGGCCAGGTCGGCGATTTCCTCATCGGTCAACGCCGTGTCCCAGATCCGGATACGATCAACCACGCCCTGCGGATTCTCGGTGCTCGAGAACTGCGTATCGTCCATCAGAAAGTGAATGACGCCGTCAGTGCCGATTTCGGCAAGGCCGCCGTCGTCGATGAAAGCAAAGGCTTGCTTGCCGTTCAGGTAAACCCGCACCAGGTCATCACTGCTGCGCCGGGTAAGCGCGATCTGAACCAGCTCATCACCGGCAACCTGGCGGGCACGCGTGTAGGGGGGCTCGGGACTGTCCCCGAAGTAGCGCAGGAAGTCGTCAAACAGGTACAAGCCCTGGTCGGCGGCGCGGTTCTTGAAGTCCACAATTTTCTGGTAAGACGGATTACTGGCCAGGCGCACCCGTAGAAGAAAGGTGTATTCATCCTCCGCCAGTTCGGCCAAGCCGGCCAACCGCAGGCCCTCGCCCGGCTCCACCTCCAGAACCTGGAGCGTTTCTCCATCGACCGTGATCGTCGTGAACACCGATGCACTTGCCAGATGCTCCAGATCGGGTGCCGTCCCGACCGCGCTGGAGGTGTCCTCATCGAATGTGTAGTCCGCCAACAAGGCGGCGTCCACTCTTCCAGCGGGCAGGCAAGCCAGAAGTAGAACCACGAGGTGTGCTGCAAGAAGTCGTTTTTTCATGGGCGGGTCGCTATGCTGATTTGTGTGGACCAAACGCTAGCACCAGCCCCGCGCACCGACGGTTACCGTGCGGTAACCGCGCGGTCCGTGCCCTGTAACCGCTCGATTTTTGTGGTATTCAGATACGTATGGATGAACACCATTCCATCAAACACCGAACGACCGCCTGGCGCGTAGAGCCCATCGATCTCACGATCGACCCGGCGAGCCGGAAGCTGCGGATTGGCGGTCAGGAGCGCACCGCGAGCCCGCTTTGTTTTCGTCTGTTGCAGTATTTTGTCGAGAATCCGCGCCGTGTAATTGGTCACGATGAGCTGCTCGCGCACGTCTGGTCGCCCAAGATCGTGGAGCAGAGTGCCATCAAGCGCGCCATCGCCGACCTGCGTCGCCTGCTCAACGAAGACTCGCCGTCGAGTTCGGTCATCCGCACCGTGCCACGCGAGGGCTACGTCTTCGAGGCCGACCCCGTGCCGAAGCGTTCACCATCGACCCCGCCGGCACGGGCACGATCACGAACCGCACTGCCCCTGGCGGCAGCAGCGCTTGTCCTCGTCGCGTTAGTGGTTGGGCTGTGGCCGGGCACCGCCGTGCCGCCCATGGTGCAGGCCATCGCCGTCGCCGGCATTCCGGATGCAAACAATTCGGCAACCACTGCCCGCCTCGCCCAGCGACTGCAACGCGCACTATTCCTGTCGCCGCAGTGGCGGGTGATCGACAGCCGACTCAGTTCCGGGTGGTCTGCGGATGATCCTGCGCCGACCACCGACCGCGCGGACCTCTTGCTGCGCGGCCACGGCAGCCAGCACGCCCTGCTGGTTGCGCATCGCTTCGGCGAGGACGGCTCTGTAGAGATTCGTGCCGAGCTGCATTCCATGGACGGCAGCGTGCACCAGGTGGCCGGCCGGGGCGCGGACTACAACGCGGCCTCGACGGCGTTGATCGAAGCGGTGGTGGGGATTCTGCCGCGCGAGACCGGCAGGATGCCGGAAGCGGCCGCCCCGCAAGGCTACGACAGCGGAAGAGTGATCGACCAGATGATCGCCGGCCGTTTTTCCGAGGCCGCCAACACGCTCCAGGCTCAGGTTCAGCAGTCGCCTCAGGACCGGTGGGCCTGGACAATGCTCGCCAAGGCCCGGCTGGCTCTCCGCGACCCTCAAGCGGCACTGGCCGCGGCAAACCAGGCCATCGAACTCGAGCCGGCAGGCACCCGCAGTACGAACGCCATGAGGCTGGCCAGCGATGCACTGATCATGCTCAACAGGCTCGACCAGGCCGAACAGCGGCTGGCACAGGCACAAGCAATGGCGCAGGACCATTCGGACTTCAACGGACTGGGGGAGACTCATCTTGCCAGTGCTCGCCTGGCCCAGCGGCGCGGCGACCACGACCTGGCCGATTCGCACTACACGGCCGCGATGGAGGCATTCGGGACCACCGGAAACGAGATCGAAATCCTGGTCACGCAAGTAAACTACGCCAGCTTCCTCGAACGCAGCGGCCGCGCAACCCATGCCATACCGGTGTTCCGGCAGGCGCTGCACCGAGCCAAGACGTATGGCCTTGCCAACGCCGAGCGCGTGATCTCCGCCAACCTCGCCCTGGCCGTGCGCAAGACCGGCCAATGGGGCGAAGCCGAGCAACTCGCCCGACACGCCCTGGCGCTGGCCCGCGAACAGGGCCAGCGCAACTCCCAGGCGATCTACCGCCTCACCCTGGCCATTGTCGCCGCGGATCGCGGGCAGCTCGGACAGGCGCGGCAACAGGTTGAGCAAGCGCTCGAGATTGTGAATGAGCTCCAGGATCCAAGAGTCACCTCAGCCATCATCGCGATGGATGCGCACATCGAGATGGAGCTTGGTCACTATGGGCAGGCGGTTCAGCGCTATGGCGAGGCACTCGAGCATGCTGCCGGGGATTCCGCCCAGGCATTGGACATGGCGATTGGTATGACAGGCGCAGAGTGCGAACAAGGCGGTGCCGCGCAAGCTCGGCAACGACTCAGCCGACTGATTGACGACGCCGCCGAGCGCGACCTGCGACGCGAACAGGTTTCAGGCTATTTTCACCAAGCGCGCCACTGCGCACCATCGGCCGCAGCGGCACTCGAGTATCTCGAACAAGGCTTGCCCCTACTCGACGGCCTGGACGAACCTGCGCTTACGGCCATGTACCAAACCGAGCTCGGCTATTTTCTGACGCTCTCTGGCGACCACGAAAGCGCCCGAGAGCATCTGGCCCGGGCACTGCGCTGGAAGTCCGACTACCCCGATGCCCTCGGCGCCCGGGTTGCGATCATGCTTCATGCGGACGAATCCGTTTCGCCCAAGGTTCTCCAGCGCGCATTG
>JAASTB010000131.1 GCA_021767625.1 Wenzhouxiangella sp. | reverse complement strand
GCCGGGCCCGCCGGGCTCTTCATCGGTGCCGCGCTGGGTTACGCGGTCGGGCATTTCATGACGCGCGTCCTGCTGCCGCGCAGTGTGGGCGTGATCCGCGCGCAGTTCCTGGAGTCGACCTTTGCCGTGATGGGCGCGCTGTGCAAGGCCGACGGGCAGGTCAGTCGTGACGAAATCCGGGTCGCCGAGCAATTCTTCGGCAAGCTCGGGCTCTCGACCGAGCAGCGCGCCACAGCGCGGGAAGCCTTCAATCGCGGCAAGGAAGAAGGCTTTGATCTGGCTGCCGAGATGGAACAACTGCGCGGCCTGGTGCGCGGCAATCCGGCCCTGCTGCAGCTCTTCCTGCAGGTTCAGCTTTCGGCCATCGCCGCCGACGGTGTGCTTCACGACAGCGAGCGCCGTTTGCTGGTGCGCGTGGCGCGGCTGCTGGGCCTGTCGGAAGCGGACGTCGAGCGGCTCGAAGCGATGTTCCGGAGCGCATCGGCATCCGGCGGCGAACAGGCGGCGGGCGCCGCACACGGAGCGCCGAGGCTGGCCGATGCCTACGCTACGCTCGGCGTGGATGCCTCGGCGAGTGATTCCGAGGTCAAGAAGGCCTATCGCCGCTTGATGAGCAAATACCATCCCGACAAGCTGGTCGGCAACGGTATGCCGGAAAACATGCGCGAGGTCGCCAAGGAACGCGTGCGCGAGGTGCGCAAGGCCTACGATACGATCACCGCCGAGCGCAAACGAGCGGCTTGAGTCGATCCATTCGAGCTTCGTTGGCACATCCGGTTCGTTGATGCCGTAGGGTGGGCACACGGATCAAAACCGGAGGCCCATCGATGCAAAGACTCGACGCCCACAAGCTAATTCGTCTCGATCAGTCCGCAGCTCCGCGCAGCGGCGCGCGCCGGTCAGCCGCGCTGGGAGCAATTTCGGCGGCACTGTTGCTGTTCTCGGCGGCTGTCGCCACGGCCAAGCCGCCGCAGCAGATCCGGGCGTACTTGCTCGAGGAGTCCGACCAGGGCGTCAGCGCGGTGAATTCCGTCGAACCCTTTCACGCCGATGCGATCGACGAGTTGCTGACCGCCGATGTCTGGAAGGTGTCCTATGCCAGTGAGCGCAGCGATGGCGAGAGCCTGGTGTTCATGGCGGTTCACGACGGCGAGGTTCTGCGCCTGCACCGCTTCGACCAGCCGCGCAAGCGCGATGGTTTCGTCAAGCTGTTGCCCGACGATTTCCGGATTGGCTCCGAGGCCGATGCCAGGCGCGTCGTTTCGGCCGCCCTGGCCCTGCATTTCGGCTTTCCGTTCAGCGAACCGGAAATGACGGCCGACGAGATGCGCATGGAGCAGCGCGGCGGCGAGTATTTCTTCGTCGACGGTGAACGCTTCGGCGATGCCACGGGCTATCGCATCGCCACCGATGAAGAAGGCCGCGTCACGGAATTCGAATACAGCTGGGAACTGCCCGTCGAGCCGCCGCAGGACTAGCGGCTTGAACCAGGGGGGGCTAAGACTCGGGCAGTCCGACCAGGCGTTCCCACAGGCCGTTGATCCATTCCATCATCTCGGCCACGAAGGGTTCGTCCACGGCGGCCGGGTCGACCGTCCACACGTCGATGTCCGGGTGGCCCGGTGCGGCGTATTCCCAGTCGATCAGGCAGAGACCTTCGGGTGTTTCCAGAATGTTGTCGGGGATGAGGTCGTGGTGGACCAGGCGGACCGGCCAGTCGTCCCGGTCGAAGGCTCGAAGGCGTGGTTCGAAGTCTCGCCAGGCGCGTTCCAGCGCCGAATCGATGCGCCCGGCCCGCTCGAGCCGCTGCCAGTAGTCCAGCAGGTAAGCGTGGTAGAGACGCCGCGGCGCGCCCGGTTCGATGGCATGAAGCTTTTCGAGCATCTGCCGCAGCCGGTCGACTTGCCGCGGATCCTCGAAATCCGCGTGCGTCCAGGTTCGGCCCGCCAGGTAGGGGAACACGACGAAGCGCTGCGCGGGATCCCAGTGCCGGTAGGGCCGGGAAAGGCCCGCACGGGCGGTCAGGTCGATGATCCGCCGCTCGCGCTCGCGGTCGATGCCCAGCCGCGCCGGGTCCGGGTGGTTGATGCGCAGCAGCAGGTCCTCGTCCAGCCCCGGGGCCTGCAATCGGTAGTTGCGATTGGTCTTGCCGACCTCGATGCGCTCGATCAGTCGCGGGCGCGAGACCAGGGGGAGCCCCCAGTCGCGCCAGGTATCGATGAGGGTCAGGGCTTCGGTCACGACGGTTCCACGGCGGTCTCGGCCGGCTGGCGGCGATAGTCGCGAATCCAGCTGATCCAGCCGAAGACCGAGATCACCAGGTAGGTGGCGTGGAGCAGGGCGGTCAGCGCCATGCCGCGGTCGACGAACAGCACGATGGCCAGGCTGTTGATGACCATCCAGTAGGCCCAGTTGTCCAGCACTTTGCGCGCGACCATGAAGGTGGTAACCACCGCGCCCCAGGTGACGAAGGAGTCGAGGTAGGGCCAGGCGGCGTCGCTATGGCTGTCGAGCAAGTAGCCCGACGTCAGTGCGCAGGCGGCGATCATACCCAGCGCGACGGCGTGCTGCTTCGCTCCCCAGCGATGGATGGGCAGGCCGCCGGTCTGGTCACTGCCGTCGCCGTGTTGCCAGTGCCACCAGCCGTAGACGGCCATGGCCATGTAGTAGCCGTTGAGCGCTGATTGCATCACGAGCTGAACGTGCCAGAACAGCACGGTGAAGATCGCCGTGCTGACGAGGGCCGCCGCCCAGCACCAGCGGTTTTGGCGCACGGCCAGCAGCAGGTAGGCGACGGCCAGGACGACCGCCGCCAGCTCCCAGCCGGACATCTGCGCCCAGCGCTGGGCGAGTTGCTCGAACAGGCCTTCGGGATTCATGGAGCGTTCCGCTCGAGGCGATCAGAAGACATAGGCGGCCGTAACACCCACGACGCGCGGTTCGCCGTACTGGAAGTAGGGCTCCACGGCATAGCCGTCGCGCGGGTCGTTGCCGAATCCGCCGAAGCCACGCGTCTTGATGTCCTCGTCGGTGATGTTGCGCGCCCACAGCGCCAGATCCCAGTGCTGGCTGCGATAGCCCAGGCGGGCATGGAACATCTCGTAGGGATCGGCCCGGGTTTCGTGCCGGCTCGAGAAAAAGAAGCCGTCCTTGCCCTCGGCCTCGACGCGCGCATACCAGTGATCGCTCAGCTGGAAGACCGCGCCGAGGTTGAACATGTAGCCCGGTGCATGCGGCAGCTCGCGCCCATCCATGTCGTAGGGCTCGCCGGTGTCGGGATCGGCGTCGACGTGTGAGTAGTTGAGGAAGTCGTCGAACTGTGATTCCAGAAGGCCCACGCTGGCAAAGGCGCGCACGGCGCGGTTGATGTGCCAGTTGATCTCTGCCTCCAGGCCGTAGCTGCGCCCGGCCGTGGCATTGGTCTTGTACTCGATGAACTGGCAGGGGCAGTTGTCGCCTTCGATCGGTTCCACAAGGGACTGCTCGGTCTGGATGTCGTCGCGGTCCTGGAAGAATACCGCGGTCCGGAGGTCCAGCCGGCCGTCGAGCAGGCGCGTCTTGAGGCCCAGCTCGTAGTTCCACATCAGCTCGGTGGCGAATTCGCGCTGGCTGTCGGGAATGAGCGAATCGGCGTTGACGCCGCCGGCCTTGTAACCGCGCGAAGCCAGGGCGTAGGCGAGACCGCCGCCGGCGGTGCGGTATTCCAGCGCCAGCTTGCCGCCCCACATGTTCTCGTCGGGCTCGAAGGTCGCGCCGTCGCTGTCGCTGTAGCGCACGTCGCGCTGTTCGCGACGGAGCCCGGCGACCAGTACCAGCCGCTCGGCCAGCGGTACGTCGAGCTGGCCGTAGACGGCCCGGCTGTCGGTGTCGTAGTCGAAAAGGAAGTCCTCTTCGATGTAGGTGTACTCACGACGCAGGTCCTGCGACTGATCGCGGCTGTAGACGCCGACCACCCAGCCCAGTTCGCCGGCCGAAGTGTTGGACACAGCGCGCAGGTCCACGGTGTTGTTGCGGTCGCCGCGGATGTAGTTGTCGAAAGACGAGTAGCCGTCGTAGATGCAGTCGTAGACTTCGCAGAATCCGTCGAAACTCCAGTCCTCGTCGTAACCGTACTCCAGGTCGGCGTCGGTGCGACTGGCCAACGCCTCGATGCTGAAATCTCGGTGGGCGCGCCAGTTCACGTGCACCGATCCGGCGACGGTTTCCTGGCGGTCGTGCCCTGGCTCGTCGGAAAGCGTTGTGCGCGTGTTGTCCAGGGAGAAGCCGTCGTAGCCGTTGTCCACGTCGAGGAACAGGCCGGTCAGGTCCACGCGCAGGTTGTCTGCCGGTTCCCAGCTGAGCTTGCCGCGAAAGGTCTGCTCATCGATGTGCTGGACGTCGTCGCGGTCGAGGAAGGCGTTGTCCTGGAAGCCGTCGCTCTGGTGGTTGGCGTAGGCCAGGCGGTAACCCAGTTGGTCGTTGATCGGCCCGGAAATCACGCCCTCGAAGCGGCGCATGCCGTAGTTGCCCACGCTGGCTTCCACGCGGCTCGTGAACGTCTCCGTGGGGCTGCCCGAGACGATGTTGATCAGCCCGGCCAGGGCGTTGGCGCCGAACAGGGTGCCCTGCGGGCCGCGCAGGATCTCGATCTGCTCGACATCCAGCGTTGTGGCCGCGCCACCCAGGCCGGTGAGGTCGATGCCGTCGATGAGCAGGCCCACCGATGCGTTCATCGGCTCGACGAACTGGCTGCGCGAGCCGATGCCGCGGATCTGGAAGAAGCGGCCGCGCGAGGCGCCGGTGGAGAAATTGACGTTGGGCGCGGTGTTGAGCACGTGCTGCAGGTGCGAGGCGCCGCGCTGCCAGACGGTCTCGCCGTCGATGACGGTCACGCTGGTGCCCAGGTCGAACAGGTCGGGCGCGCGGAAGTCGGCCGTGACCACCATGGGTTCGTCCTGCCAGGGCGGCAGGTCGGATTGTGCCGAAACGGCGATCGGCGAGGCCAGCAGGAGGCCGCCGATCAGATGGGTCATTTTCATGTTTGAGTCTCCAGGATGAAAGTCGGTGGAGACCCGGAATGCACGGGGGATTGTCGAAAGCACCCTTGCCAGGGGCGAAGGGTGCTCTATCGTTCCTGTCCCTACGCCGGCATTAACCGGATCAGGTTCAACGGGTCCACCCGGCTGGGTGTCTCAGGCGTAAACGCCACCCCGAGGAATAGCCGCTATTCTAACGCATTCGCGTCGGCCGAACGCCCGGATCCCGCCTCAACGAGGCACTCCGGTCCGATTTCGGCAATCGAACGGCAGCCCGACAGACCCATCGTCAAGTCGAAGTCGGCCTTGAAATTCTGCAGGCACTCGCGCACACCCGCTTCCCCGCCGACGGCGAGGGCGTAGGCATAAGGCCGCCCGATGCACACGGCGTCGGCGCCGAGGGCAATGGCCTTGAAAGCATCGGCGCCGCTGCGGATGCCGCTGTCGAGGAGAATCTTCATGCGGCCGTCGACCGCGCGGGCGATATCGGGCAGGGCGTCGAGTGTGGCCACGGCCCCGTCGACCTGGCGGCCGCCGTGGTTGGAGATCACGATGCCGTTGATGCCGTGGTCGACGGCGCGCTGCGCGTTGTCGGCATCGAGGATGCCCTTGAGCAGGATCGGCAGTTTGGTGTGCTCGCGCAGGAAAGCCAGCTCGTCCCAGGTAAGCGAAGGACGCGAGTAGGTTTCGATGAAGTGCTGGACGGCGCGCCGGGCCTTGCCGCTTTTGAGATTGGAAAACGTCGGGCCAGGCACGTTGCGCGCCTGCGCAATGGCGGTGCCGATGGCGTGATGATTCAGCGGCGCCTCGGGCGGTCGACCGGAATCGGGGCGCTCGCTCACCTGCTGCATGAATACCGGGTCGCTGGTGTACTGCGCGATGCCCTGGCCCCGCAGGAAAGGCAGGAAAGCCAGGTCGAGGTCGCGCGGGCGCCAGCCGAGCACCGTGGTGTCGAGCGTCACGGCGATGGCCGAGCAGCCGCAGCGCTCGGCGCGCTCGACGAAGCTTGCCACCACCTCGTTGGACTTGGACCAGTACAGCTGGAACCAGCGCGGCGAATCACCCATGCAAGCGGCCGTCTCTTCCATCGGCACCGAGGCCTGATTGGAGAAGATGAACGGAACGCGCTCGGCCGCGGCCGCCTTCGCCACCGCGCGGTCGGCCTGGGTATGCGCCATTTCGAGCACGCCGATGGGCGCGAGCAGGAACGGCGAGGGCAGGCGGGTCCCGAACAGCTCGATGCCGGTGTCGCGTGTTTCGACATCGCGCAGGTAGCGCGGCACGATGCGCCAGCCGTCGAAGGCCGACCGGTTGGCCGCCATGGTGCGTTCCTCGCCCGCGCCGCCGGCGATATAGGCGAACGCCTCGGCGCTCATGCGCCCGCGGGCCTGATCCTCCAGGAGCGTTGCCCGCGTCGAGATCAAGGG
>JAASTB010000130.1 GCA_021767625.1 Wenzhouxiangella sp. | reverse complement strand
GCTGGCCGGGCAGCCCGGAATCCGTGCCGAGATCGAACGGACCATCGGTGGCGTCTACGCCACGATCGGCCAGCACGAGCGCGCGCGGCAACACCTCCAAAGCGTGCTGGAGCTGCTGGCCGGCGATCGCTCGAACGAAAACTACCTCGAGGCCGGCGCCGAGCTGAGCCTGATCGATATCCAGCAATCGAAGATTGCTGCGGCCGAGCAGCGCATCGACCAACTGCTCGAGATCGCCGAACGGCATCGCCCGGAAACCCGTGAAGCCTGGCTGGACCTGCTGTCCATCCGGGGCAATATCCGCTACGAGCAGGCGCGCTACGAAGACGCGCTCGCCATCTATCGGCGAATCCTCGAAGAGATCGGTCCCCGCCCGGACGACGCGACACGATCGATTCGAATCGGCGTGTTGCGGCAGATGGGGCAAGCGTATTCCGAGATGCACCGCCTGGAGCGAGCCGGTGAATGGTTCCAGGCGGCCATCGACGCGGCGCGAGCATGGGACGATCCCACGGCGCGAACGATCCAGGCCGAGCTGCTCAATGATCGCGGCGTGGTGCTTCTGCGCCAGGAACGCTATGCCGAAGCGGAGGCGGTGCTGCGCGAGGGGCTGCAGGAAGCCGAGCGTCTCTATGCAGCCGACCATCCCAACGTGATCGTGCAGTACGGCAACCTCGCCGGCGCCATTCGACAGCAGGGCGGCAGCGAAAAACTCGAGGCGTCCCTGCCGTTCTACGAAAAGGCCCGGCGGCTAGCCATCGAGCGCTATGGCTCGGACCATCCGCAGTCCGTGGCCTTTACCTACAACCTGGGCAACGCCTACCGGGAACTCGGGCGCGTCGATCGGGCGCTGGCCATGCACCGGGAAGCGCTGCAGCGGCGGGCGGCGCTCCCCGACAACCACATGTTCCAGGGGCTGGTGCATCTCGGTCTCGGCCAGAGCGAACTGGCGGCAGGCAACCTCGAGGTCGCGCGCGATCATCTCCGCACCGCCGTCGACCGGCTGGGCGAACTCGTCGGCGAGGACTTCCTGAGGAGAATCCAGGCCATGGAGTCCCTGGCGGAAGCGCATGAGATGCTCGGCGATTCCGAGCGCGCTGCAACCCTGCGACGTCAGGCGGCTGTCCTTCGGGCCGGAGACGAGTGAGGCTTCGTTCAAAAACGGTCCGCTGCGCGCACGGAGCATGCGGTCAATCGACCGAAAATGCGGGCAAACGCCACGGCCATCGGGTAAGGTAAACGTTCAGAATCCATCAAGACGAAGAACGGAACCGAAGCGCATACGGAATGGACGGCGGCCTGAATCTCAGCGGCGACATGATACTGGTGCTGATGCTGCTGGGGCTGACCGTCACGCTCTTCGTCACGGAACTGGTTCGCCTCGACGTCGCCGCGATCTGCATCATGGTCCTGGTCGGATTGCTCGGCCTGATCCCCGGCGACCAGCTGTTCTCCGGCTTTGCCTCCAACGCCGTCATCGCCATCATCGCCGTGATGATTCTCGGTGCCGGGCTCGACCGCACCGGTGTGATGAACGTGGTCTCGTCGTTCATCGTCAAGATGGGCGGGCCCTCCGAGTCGCGAATTCGATCGATGCTCTCGGCCACGGTCGGGGTCACGTCCAGCTTTATGCAGAATGTCGGCGCGACCGCGCTGTTCATGCCCGTGGTCAGCCGCATTTCGGCGCGCCTGGACATGCCGCTGTCGCGCCTGCTCATGCCGATGGGCTTCTGTGCCATCGTGGGCGGCACGCTGACGATGGTCGGTTCATCGCCGCTGATCCTGCTCAACGACCTGATCGAAACTTCCAATCGCTCGCTTCCGCCCGGCGCCGAGGCGATGCAGCCCTTCCAGCTATTCGACGTCACGCTCGTGGGCCTGGGCCTGCTGGCGAGCACGCTGATCTACTTCCTGGTCGCCGGACCCGCACTCCTGCCCAAGACCGAGGAGAAGAAGCCGGCTTCTCCCGGACGCACCAAGAGCTATTTCAAGGAGGTCTACGGCATCGAAGGCGACATCTACGAGATGCTCGTCACGGTGGATTCGCCGCTTGTAGGCATGCGCATCGCCGAGGCCGAAAACCTCGACGGCGCGCCGCTGATGCTGGCCATTCAGAACACCGACCAGCCGCGCCTGGCCCCGCCGGCCGGCGAGATGATCTGGGTGGGCACCGTGCTGGGCGTGATGGGCACGCGCGAACAGGTCGGCGAGTTCGCGCTGGCGAACAACCTGCGGCTCCAGCCTCGGCTGCGAACGTTCGGCAGCCTGTTCAACCCGACTCGTGCCGGTATTTCCGAGGTGGTGATACCGCCGGGGTCGCGCCTGATCGGCCAGACCATCGGCGAGGCCCGCCTGCGATCGCGCTTCGGCATTTCGGTGCTGGCCATCAACCGCCGCAACGAGATCATCACCCACGACCTGCGCGAGGAGGTGCTGCAGGTCGGCGACTGCCTGGTCAGCCACTCGACCTGGCGCGACCTGGCCAACCTTGCCCGCGACAAGGACTTCATCGTCGCGACCGATATCCCGAAGGAAGAACAGCGGCCGCAGAAAGTCGTGCACGCGGTCAGCTTTTTCGGCCTGAGCCTGTTCTTGATCCTGTTCACGGATTTCGAGCTGTCGGTGGCCTTGATGGCGGGCGCCATCGGGATGGTGCTGACCGGCGTGCTGAGCATGGACGAGGCCTACCAGGCGGTCAGCTGGAAAACCGTCTTCCTCATGGCCGGGCTGATTCCGCTCGGCGTGGCCATGGAAGTGACCGGTACGGCAGCCTGGCTGGCGCAGCAGGTGCTCGGCCTGCTCGGCGATGTGCCGCAGCTGGTCGTGCAGCTGGTTCTGGCCACGATGGCCACCCTGTTCACCCTGGTGATGTCGAACGTCGGCGCCACGGTGCTGCTGGTGCCGATCGCCATCAACATCGCGCTGGCGACAGGGGGCAATCCGGCGGTGTATGCGCTGCTGATCGCGCTGGCCACCTCCAATGCCTTCATCCTGCCAACGCACCCGGTCAACGCGCTCATCATGGGGCCGGGCGGCTACAAGGTGAAGGACTTCGTCCGCGTCGGCGGCGTCATGAGCGTCATCTTCATGACGGTCATGCTCGTCGGCCTCAACCTCGTGTTCTGAGGAATCGCCGAACAACTTCGCGCTGAGCGCGTGTCAGTCGGTCTGCCGGTAGCGGTCCAGGATGCGCTGGTGGTCGCCGTCCTCTCGCAGCTCCGACAGGGCGCGGTCGAAGCGCTCGACGATTGCCGGCTCGACGCTGACCTGACTGAACATCAGGTGCACGTCGCCGCTATGGACGTCGAGGGGCAGAGCCTCGAAAGTCACGCCCCAGTCCCGCCGGTGGTCGATGCTGGCGGCCACGAAGGGATCCTCCAGGAAGCCGTCGATGCGGAAGTCCATCAGGTTGAGGAAGTTGAGCTCCCCGACCGGGACTTCCACGAGCTGGTCTTCCCAGCGCGGATCATCGAGTACCTGTTCGACGTCCTCGCCGTAGATGTAGCCGTGCGTGAGCCCGAGCCGAAAATCGTTTTCCAGCAGTTCGGTCAGCGACTTTCCGGACCACTTTTCGGCCTCGTCGGCGCGAACGTGGATCCGGAACGATTCCCGGCGGTAGGGTTCGGAGAAATGCGCAAAGGCCTCGCGCTCGGGCGTGCGGGTGGCACCGGGCAGCAGGTCGAGATCGCCTGAACGCACGAGCTGGAGCATGCTGGCCCAGCTGCCCTGTTCCCATTCCAGATCGCACCCGGCCCGCTCGGCCATGGCGCCGATCAGGTCGACGTCGAGACCCTGAACGCGGTCGCCCACGGGCTGGTAGTGGTAGGGTTCCCAGGGATCCCAGCCGACCGTCAGCTCGCAGGACGCCTGGGTCGTGTCGGCGCGGGCGGTCTGTTCGGTTTTCGGCGGCGTCTCGGCCGGGGTCTGCTCCGTCCCGGCGGATTCGGCGGCGGGGGGCTCGGGGCTCTGGCAGGCGGCCAACAGCAGCGCCAGGGCCATGAGGACGGTTGGTCTGTACATGGGCGGTCTCCGGCAGTGACCTGAAATCACTGTAGCCCAATCGCCCCGGTGCGGCAATTCCGTGCCGTGGGTTATGCTGGGTCGGTTGCGAAAAGGCGCCCCTCGTATTCCTCGACGCCGATCTCGCGAAGGCCGGCGTTCTTGCACGGGCCGGCGACGCAGACGCCGCTGTCCGGGTCGAAGACCGCCCCATGGTGGGCGCAGACGAGCCGGTTCTCGTCGTCGCTGAGGAAGCGGTCGGGCGCGAAGTTGAGCGGCCTGCCCTGGTGGGGACAGAGGTTGAGCCAGGCGCGTGGAACGCCGCCGCGCCGGGTGACGATCAACCAGGTGGGTTCGGCGTTCAGTTCGAGCTGGAATTCTCGGTACTGGCCCTCGGCCAGGTCGTCGGCGGGGCACAGGAACACTGGTTCATTCACGGGGTCAGAGAGTACATGCAAGATCCATGGCAAAGATTCTATCAGCCGCCGGCAAGTCCGCTGGCGCGTTTCGGGCTGGTTCTCCTCGGAATCGGCATTCTCGCCCTGAGCTTCCTGCTCGGCCTCGTTTTCCTGGCCGTGGCCGTCGGCATGGCGGTGATCGGCTTCATCGTGCTGACGGTGCGCCGCTGGCTCGGTCGCTCGGGCTCGGGCAAGCGCGACGACGGCCTGGTCGACGTGGAGTACCGCGTGGTTCACCGCGAACGCAGCGACCGGGAGTGAATGCGCAACGGCGGGCCGGTCGGCTTGCCTCCGCCCCTTCGATCAACCCCGGCTGAAGGCCAGCAACACGATCACCGCCAGCAGCACCGCCATCCAGATCGCCATCTGTCCCATCGGGCTGCGGCTCGAGAAGAATCGGTAAGACTGCACTCGAATTTGCGTGATGGCCCGGCTTCCGCCCGAAAGCACCACTTCGATCGTGCGATCCCTGGCGCTGGCCAGCGAACGGTCGATGAATCCGGCGATCTTCGGGATCATCCGCCGGTAGAAGTAATCGAAGTCCAGCGTGATGGTAAGCGTGCGCTTCATCATCGGCAGCATCACGAAGAAGGCCAGGCCGGCGAACAGCAGCAGCTGCAGCTGGCTGAGCACGTGATCGGGCGTGTACGGCTTGTAGTCGACCGGGTAGGGCAGCAGCGAGTAAAGCAACCCCGGGAACACGCCGAGCCCGATGCAGATGATCGAAAAGAAGATCATGGCCGCCCGCATGTTCCAGGGCGCCTCCGGCGGCCGCAGGCCGGAGTCCTTCTGAAAGAACACGAACCAGGGGAACTTGATGCCCGCGTGCAGGAACACGCCGGCGGATGCGGCAACCAGCAGGTACCAGACCAGTGCCATGTGCTCGTAGGCGGCACCCGAGGAGATCATCGATTTGGAAATGAACCCCGAAGTCCAGGGAAAGGCCGAGATTGCCAGTGCGCCGATCGTGCCGCACACGGTCGTCAGCGGCATGGTGCGGAACAGCCCGCCCAGGTTCGAGCACTTGCGCACGCCGGTCTGATAAAGCACCGCGCCGGCGCTCATGAACAGCAGGCCCTTGTAGATGATGTGGGCGAAAGCGTGCGCCGCCGCGCCGTTGAGCGCCAGCTCGGTGCCGATGCCCACGCCGACGACCATGAAGCCGACCTGGTTGACGATCGAATAGCTGAGAATGCGCCGCATGTCGTTTTCCAGCAGCGCCCAGATGATGCCGTAGAAGATCATGATCAGGCCCAGCCAGACCAGCAGCTCGGTGCCCGGGAAGAGCATGATCAGGGCCAGGACCGCGGTCTTGGTCGTGAAGGCCGACAGGAAAACCCCGCCCATGGGGCTGGATTCGGGGTAGGCATCGGCGAGCCAGACGCTGATCGGCGGTGCGGCGGCGTTGATGAGCACGCCGATGAAGATCATCCAGGTGTCGAAGTTGCCGAGGGTCAGCGCGCGGATCTCGGGTGAACCGGTGTGGATGATCAGGCCCTCGATGCCGATCTTGAGAACGATGCCGCCGACCAGGTGGATGATGGCGTAGCGGATGCCGGCCGCGCGAGCGCGCTCGGTTCCCCCGCACCAGACCACGACGGTCGAGAACAGGGCCATCAATTCCCAGAACAGGAACATCACGATCAGGTCGCCGGCGAAACTCACGCCGATCGCGCCGGCGGCGTACATCAGAGCCGCGGAGAGCTCCCACCATTTTGATTGCCGGAAGGCGAACAGCGCCCCGCCGAAGCCCATGATGGCGAACACCGTGGCGAACAGGCGTCTCAGGTCGCTACCTTCGACGAATTGCACCTCGTAGCCCAGGAAGGTGGCGGTCAGCTGCACGCCATCGGGCACCTGCCAGATGGCGTAGAGCGTGACCAGCGGCGTCGCCAGGGCGATCAGGGGCCGCAGGGCCGGCCGCGCGACACCGATCAGCACCGCGCCGGCAATCATCAGTATGGCCGGCGGCAAGATGAACTCAAACATCCTTGCCGCCCTCCTCGGTCCGGACCTTGTCGGTCAGCTGGCTCGG
>JAASTB010000009.1 GCA_021767625.1 Wenzhouxiangella sp. | reverse complement strand
CCCCGCTACGACCGCGTGCTGGCGATGTAGCGCGACCGCGCCACCCAGAGCATGACGGCCAACAGCGGCGCCAGGCCGAACACCACCTCCGGCCGGAACTGCGGGCTGCCGGGCCAGGCCAGCAACACCGCGCCTGCAGCCGCCGCGGCGACGAGCAGCCACCACAGCACGGCGGCGGCCGGGCGGGGCAGCGGCAGGAGCAACAGCAGCCAGGCGGGGTTGAGCAACAGCACCGCTTGGTTGCCGTCGATCACCTCGTGCCCCGTGCCGAACCACATCAACAGGACGAGAACACCCGCCCCGCCGGTGGCGAGTACGGCCATTCGCCAGGGCAGCAGCGACCAGAACCCGGGCTCGAAGCGCAGCGCCACGGCGACCAGCAGGCTCGCCAGGACGGAAACGAGCCCGTAGGACCACCACTGCAGCGAAGGCTCGCGGGGCGCGTCGTGGCTGCGCGAGGCGTAGAGCGTTTCACTCTCGCCCACCAGCGGTTCGCCGTCGACGCTGACGCCGGCAATCGAGCGCGCCAGCGCCTCGGGCACGAAGCCTTCTTCCCAGGCCGTGCGCGGCCGGTCGATCATCGGCCCGAGCAACAGCATCAGGCCGGCGTGCAGCTCGAGCCGGCTTTCGTTGTAGCGGCGAATGTGATCGCGGAAGTTGAGCCTGGCGGGTTGCCGGTCGAGCTGCGCTCGCACCTGACCGTCCACGACCCGGTCGATCAGGTCGCGCAGCCAGGTCGAGCAGTTATTGAAGAAGTAGTCGTAGTCGTAGTACTGGGGAATCGGGAACACGTTCTCGTGCAGGAGCCCATGCATCCGGCGGATCTGTCCGGCGTCGAGGTTGAGTTTCTGGACGCGGATCGAGCGGTCGCGCATCCGGTAGAAGGCGAATTCTTCCTCGGGCGTGGCGACCGATCCGAAGTACTTCATGATGCCGCGCGCGAAATCGGTGTAGAAGCCCGGGCGGTCCATCTCGAAGTAGCCGAAGCTGTAGACATGGTCGAGACCGAGTTCGGGGTCGCGCAGCCACAGCGCGTTGTGGCCGAAGCGTTCCCAGACTTCCTGGCCCGGGCCGTAGGTCACCAGCCAGGCTTCCTGCGCCTGCGCTGAAAGCGAAAGCCCCTGGCACAAGAATAGCGCCAGAAGGAGGCGATGGAACGTGCGGGAGAAGCGCCTGGCAGTCACGGTGTCGCGGGGTCCGGATTCGGGGAGGCCACACTGTACCCGATTCCCCGAAGCCGGGTCGTCAGGCCTGGAAAACCTCCATGGCATGCAGGCGACGGTCGTCGGCACTGGTCACCACGAAGTTCCAGCCGCCGATTTCGACCGACTCGCCGGATTCCGGCAAGCGCCCGAACTCGGCCACCACCAGTCCGCCGATGGTGTCGTATTCGTCGTCGCTGAAATCGGTCTCGAAGGACTCGTTGAAGTCGTCGATGGCGGTCAGGGCCTGGACGAGGAACTTGCCCTCCTCGATACGCTGGATGTCCTGCACCGCTTCGGCATCGTGTTCGTCGTCGATGTCGCCGACAATCTCCTCGAGCACGTCCTCGATCGTGATCAGTCCGGATACGCCGCCGTACTCGTCGACCACGATGGCCATGTGGTTCTTGCTGACCCGGAACTCCCTCAGCAGCACGTTCAGGCGCTTGGATTCGGGGATGATCACCGGGGCTCGCACCAGTTCGTCGATGTCGATGTCGTGGCCGTTGGCCACCATCTTCAGCAGGTCCTTGGCCAGCAGGATCCCCTTGATCTCGTCGCGGTGCTCACCCACGACCGGGAAGCGGGAGTGGCCCGACTCGATGATGATCGGCAGGATCTCGTCGAGCGGCGTGCCGTCGGGAATCACGACCATGTGGGAGCGCGGAATCATCACGTCGCGCACCTGCAGCTCGTCCACCTCCAGCGCGCCCTCGAGCATGGCCAGGGTGTCGGGCTCGATCAGGCCCTGTTCGCTGACATCGCGCAGCAGCTCGACCAGGTCTTCGCGGCTGCGGGGCTCGCTGCCGAAAGCACGTCCAATTCTTTCCAGCCAGCCTCGCGAGCTGGCGCTGCTACTGCCGTTCGAACTGTCGCTTGTCTCTTCGTTCATATCGGAAAGGATACCGGCCGGGCGCCCGTGACGACAGCGGGTATCGGGTGTTTGGAAGGTGGTTGGAGGAAGCTGGCGTTCATTCTTGACGCAAATCGCTCGCATACGGGTCGGGGAAACCAAGATCGGCCAGGAGACGGACCTCCCTCGACTCCATGGCTTCGGCCTGTTCGGCAGACATATGGTCGAAGCCACGCAGATGCAAGATGCCGTGGATCAGCAGGTGCGCGAAATGCGCCTCGACGGTCTTTCCCTGCTCGCCGGCCTCGCGCTCGACCACCGGCGCGCAGACAACGATGTCGCCGAGCAGGTTGATGCCGGTGCCTTCGGGAAGATCGGCCGGAAAGCTCAGGACATTGGTGGCGTAGTCGCGATCACGCCAGCGGCGATTGAGTTCACGTCCCTCGGGCTCGTCGACGATGCGCAGGCTGACAACCGGTGCATCGAGATCTGACAGCGCCGCCGCCGCGAAGCGGCGTATGTCCTCGTCGTCGGGCAGCGACTCGCTTTCGGTCTCGCGCTGGATGGCCAGCTCGGCGGCCGGCGCCTCAGTCGTTTCGCTCATCGGCGCTCTCGTAGGCTTCGACGATGCGGCGCACGATGGGGTGCCGCACCACGTCGCGCGCATCGAAAAAGGTCGTGCTCACGCCCTCGACTTCCTTGAGCAGGCCGATGGCCTGGCGCAGGCCGGAGTTGACTTTCGGCGGCAGGTCGATCTGCGTGAGATCGCCGGTGATGACTGCCTTGGAACCGAATCCGATGCGGGTCAGGAACATCTTCATCTGCTCGGAAGTCGTGTTCTGGGCTTCGTCGAGGATGACGAAGGCGTCGTTGAGAGTGCGCCCACGCATGTAGGCCAGCGGTGCGACCTCGATGACGTTGCGCTCGGTCAGGCGGGCGGCCTTTTCGAAGCCCAGCATCTCGTAGAGCGCGTCGTGCAGGGGGCGAAGGTAGGGATCGACCTTCTGGGCCAGGTCGCCGGGCAAAAACCCGAGCCGCTCGCCGGCCTCGACGGCCGGCCGCACCAGCACGATGCGCTGGACTCGATCCGACTCCAGGGCGTCGACGGCGCAGGCCACGGCCAGGAAAGTCTTGCCGGTACCCGCGGGGCCGACGCCGAAACTGACGTCGCAGTCACTGATGCGCTTGAGATAGCGCTTCTGGTTGGGGCCCCGCCCGCGGATCATGCCGCGACGGGTGCGGATACCCACCTCCACTTCGTCGTCGTTCTCCGGCTCGTCGAGACCGGATTGCTGAAGCTGCAGGTTGACCGTGGCGGGACTCAGGATTTCGCCCTCTGACTGGCGGTAGAGCTGCCGCAGCACGCGCCGGGCCGCGCGCACCGCGTCGGGCTCGCCCTCGATGTTGAACAGGTTGCCGCGCGCGGCGATCGCCACACCCAGGCGCTTCTCGATGAGGCTGATGTGCTCGTCGAGATGACCGCAGAGGTTGGCCAGGCGTTCGTTGTCGACCGGCTCGAGTTCGAGCGTGACGGCCGTTTCGGGAGCGGCGGACATCTAGGCTACCGCTTCCTGGGTACTGTCGAGGCGCCCGCGCAAGGAGTTGGCCAGGGCCTCGGTGACGACGACGTCGACCATGCGGCCGACCAGCTCCGGCGGGCCGGGGAAATTGACCACCCGGTTATTCTCGGTGCGGCCGGCCAGTTCGTTGGCCTGCTTGCGGCTGGCGCCCTCCACGACGACGCGCTGGCGCGAGCCGACCATGGCTTCGGAATACGCCCGGGCCTGGCGGTTGAGCTGGTCCTGCAGGCGCTTGAGCCGGTCCTTCTTCTCCTCGAGCGAGACGTTGTCGGGGAAGGAAGACGCCGGCGTGCCCGGCCGGGCCGAATAGATGAAGCTGAAGCTCTGGTCGAACTCGAGATCACGGACCAGGTCGAGCGTCTGCTGGAAATCGCGCTCGGTCTCGCCGGGAAAGCCGACGATGAAATCCGAGCTCAGCGCGATGTCGGGGCGCACCTCGCGCAGGCGACGCATCTTCTGCTTGTATTCGAGAATCGTGTGACCGCGCTTCATCAGCGACAGGACCCGATCCGAACCGGCCTGGACCGGCAGGTGCAGGTAGTTGGCGAGCTTGGGCACGTCGCCGAAAGCCTCGATCAGGCTGTCTGAGAACTCCACCGGGTGCGAGGTGGTGAAGCGGATACGCTCGATGCCCTCGATATGATCGATGTAGCGGATCAGCAGGGCCAGGTCGGCCGTGCCGCCGTCGTGCATGGGCCCGCGGTAGGCGTTGACGTTCTGTCCGAGCAGGTTGATCTCGATCACGCCCTGTTCGGCGAGCTCTGCCACCTCGGCGATGACGTCGTCGAGCGGGCGGCTGACTTCCTCGCCCCGGGTGTAGGGCACGACGCAGAACGAGCAATACTTGGAACAGCCCTCCATGATCGAAACGAAGGCGCTGCCGCCCTTCTTGCCCGGGCTGGGCAGGTGATCGAACTTTTCGATCTCGGGAAAGGAGATGTCGATGGCGGGCTTGCCGGCCTCGCGCACCTTGTCGAGCATCGTCGGCAGGCGATGGATGGTCTGCGGTCCGAACACCATGTCAACGAAGGGCGAGCGCTTGACGATATTCTCGCCTTCCTGGCTGGCCACGCAGCCGGCCACGCCGATCACCAGGTCGGGTCGGGCTTCCTTGAGCGGGCGCCAGCGGCCCAGCTGGGAAAAGACCTTCTCCTGGGCCTTCTCCCGGATCGAACAGGTGTTGATCAGGATGACGTCGGCCTCGTCGGCGCTGTCGGTCAGTTCCAGGCCGTGGGAGGCCGCGAGCACGTCGGCCATCTTCTCCGAATCGTACTCGTTCATCTGGCAGCCGTGGGTCTGGATATAGAGCTTGCCCGCCATGAAATTGCTCAAGGTTTTGAAAGACCGCTCATTTTACCGCACGAAGACCCGCGCTGCCGACCATGGTCCGGCTACGAAAGCGGACCCGGCGCGTAATGCGGCAGACCAGTTCGTAGGGAATCGTATCGGCCGCCTCGGCCACGGTCTCGATGGGCAGACCCCTGCCCCACAGAACCACTTCGTCGCCCACTTGCGCCGCCGGACAGGGCGCCAGGTCGATCGTGATCATGTCCATGGACACCCGCCCGCACATCCGACAGGTCACCCCGCCGACCAATACCGGCGCGCCGTCGGCCATGCTGCGCGGGTAACCATCACCGTAGCCGATGCTGGCTACGCCGACGGTCATGTCCTGCCCGGCCGTGAATCGGGCGCCGTATCCGATGCTCTCGCCGGCCGCCACGCGATTGACCGCCATCAGTTCGGCGGTCAGGGTCATGGCCGGCTCCAGGCCCAGCGACGGACCCGGCTGACCGGGCAAGGGAGAAATGCCGTAGAGCACCAGGCCGGCTCGCACCCATTCGAAGCGTGCTTCGGGCAGGTTGATCAGCCCGGCGGAATTGGCCAGGCAGCGCTCGCCCTCGAGCCCTTCCGTGGCACGGTGGAATCGCTCGATCTGCAGCGCGTTGAGCGGATGCGACGGCTCTTCGGCGCAGGCGAAGTGGCTCATCAGATTGACCTGCTCGACGCCGGGCACGGCCAGCAGGCGCCGGTGCATGTCTGCGGCCGCCTCGACCGGCACACCGAGCCGGTGCATCCCGGTGTCGATCTTGAGCCATAGCCGGGCAGCCGGGGAACGCCCGAAACGTTCGAGCGCCGCGAGCTGGTGCTCGTGGTGAACGGTCAGCTCCAGCCCGAGATCGGCGGCCACGGCCAGGTCGCCGTGGTCGTTGACGCCCTCGAGCAGGAGGACCGGAAGCCCGTTGCCGAGGCGGCGGATCGCCCTCGCCTCTTCGATGGTGGCCACGGCCAGCATGTCGGCCCCCTCCAGGGCCGGCAGGCACAGATCGATGCGGTGTCCGTATGCGTCGGCCTTGACCACGGCCATGACTCGGCTGTCGGGCGCGTACTCGCGCACGCGATCCAGGTTGTGCGCGATCGCGGACGGGTCGATGTGGGCGATGGTGTTGCGGGCCATGCGTGCAGCGCGGCGGCGAACCGCCGGCTCAGCCGTCCTGGCCGTAGACGTCGGGCGTGAAGTCCCTGAAGCGCACGAACTCGCCCTGGAAAGCCAGCTTGAAGCTGCCCGTGGCACCGTTCCTGTGCTTGCCGATGATGATCTCGGCCGTGCCCTTGTCCGGCGAGTCCTCGTTGTAGACCTCGTCGCGGTAGATGAACAGGATCAGGTCGGCGTCCTGCTCGATGGCACCGGATTCGCGCAGGTCGGCCATCTTGGGCCGCTTGTCGGGCCGCTGCTCGAGCGCGCGGTTGAGCTGCGACAAGGCGATGACCGGCACGTTGAGTTCCTTGGCCAGGGCCTTGAGGCTGCGCGAGATCTCGCTGATCTCGTTGGTGCGGTTCTCGGCGCTGCTGGGCACCTTCATGAGCTGGAGGTAGTCGACCAGGATCAGGCCGATGTCGTGCTCGCGCTTCATGCGCCGGGCACGCGCGCGCATGTCGGTGGGCGTCAGCGAGGGCGTCTGGTCGATGAAGATGTTGGCGCCCTTGAGCAGGGTCATCGCCGAGCGGAGATTGACCCAGTCCTGGCCCTCCAGGCGGCCGGTGCGCAGGCGCTCCTGGTTGATCTGGCCGAGCGAGGAGAACAGTCGCATGACCAGCTGGGTGTCCGACATTTCCATCGAGAACACGGCCACCGGCACCTTGTGGCGAATGGCGGCGCGCTCGGCGATGTTCATGGCGAACGAGGTCTTGCCCATCGAGGGACGGCCGGCGACGATGATCAGGTCGGTGTTCTGCAGGCCCGAGGTTCGCTTGTCCAGCTCGCTGAAGCCGGTGGCGACCCCGGTCAGATCGCCCTCGTTCTGCTGGAGCTCGTGCAGCAGGTCCATGGCGTTGGCCATGACGTCGCGGACGCTGACGTAGCCGGAGGCCTTGTGCGCCCCCTGGTCGGCGATGGCGTAAATGCGTTGCTCGGCCTCCTCGAGCACGTCCTTGGAGCTTCTTCCGGCCGTCTGGAGCGCGTTGTCGGCGATCTCGGTGCCAATCTGGATGAGCTGCCGGAGAATCGACTTCTCGCGCACGATGTGCGCATAGCCCGAAGCGTTGGCCGGGCCGGGCGTCTCGTTGGCCAGCATCGTCAGGTAGGCGCCGGAATCGACCTTGTCGAGCTTGCCGTGCCGGGCGAACCACTCGGTGACCGTGACCGCGTCACAGGGCTGCCCGTCGGCAGCCAGCTCCGAGATAGCCCGGAAGATCAGGCGATGGTTCTCGCGGTAGAAATCGACCTCGTCGACCTGGTCGGCGACGCGGTCCCAGACGTCCGGGCTGAGCATCAGGGCGCCCAGCAGGGATTGCTCCGCCTCGTTGGAGTTCGGCGGCGCCTTGACGTTGCTGAGGGTGGAAATTCGGGGCTCTGCCACGGCTCTCTTGTGTCGGCGTGTTCGGACGCGAAGGATCGCTCAGTATAGTCCCGAATCGGGCATGGCGGTCAACGTCCGGGCAACGAAAAAGCCACCGGGCCGCCGGCACAGTCGGGCCGTTCGCCCGCCGCGCCGGTGGTCCCGGTGGCCAGGGGATGCGATGCCCGGCCTCGGTGGCCGGGCTTCGCCGATCAGCTCTCGGCCGCGACGACCGTGACCTTGATCTCGGTCTGCACGTCGGCGTGCAGGATCAGGCCGATGGTGAACTCGCCGGGCTCGCGGATCGGGCCTTCGGGCATGTCGACCTCGGCCTTTTCCACGGCGTAGCCCATGTCGGTGAGCTTGCCGGCGATTTCGTGCGGATTGATCGAGCCGTACAGGCGCCCTTCCGGGCTGACCGGCACTTCGAAGCGCACTTCCTCGAGGGAATCGATGGCTTCCTTGCGCGCCTCGGCGGCGGCGAGACGCTCGTCGGCCTGGCGCTGCAGTTCCTCACGGCGGGCTTCGAACTTCTCGACATTGTCCTTGGTGGCCGGAACGGCCAGGCCACGCGGCAGCAGGAAGTTGCGCCCGTAACCGGCTTTCACGGTGACCGTGTCGCCCAGCTCGCCGAGGTTGTAGATGTTTTCAAGCAGAATCAGCTTCATGACGTCACCTCAAGCGATCAGTGGTTGTCGGTGTACGGCAGCAGGGCCAGGTAACGGGCCCGCTTGATCGCCGCGCTCAACTGGCGCTGGTAGCGCGCCTTGGTGCCGGTGATGCGGCTGGGAACGATCTTGCCGGTTTCGCCGATGAAGTCCTTGAGCAGCTCCACGTCCTTGTAATCGACTTCCTCGATTCCTTCGGCCGTGAAACGGCAATACTTGCGTCTTCTCATGAATCGTGCCATGGATCAGCCCTCCGCCTTGTCCTGTTCGTTGTCGTCGCCCGACTCATCGTTATCGTCGCTCTCGTCGGAGTCGTCGGAGTCGTCGTCCGAATCATCGTCACTGTCGTCGCTGTCATCGCTGTCGTCGGAGCGCTCGCGACGGGCGTTTTCGCGCTCGTCCTTGCTCTCCTTGCGCTTGAGCATGACCGACGGCTCGGTCTCGGCCTTGTCCTTGCGGACGACCAGGTGACGCAGGATGGCGTCGTTGAACTTGAAGATGCTCTCGAGCTCAGCCAGGGTTTCGGCGTCGCACTCGATGTTGAGCATCAGGTAGTGGGCCTTGTGCAGCTTGGCGATGGTGTAGGCCAGCTGGAGGCGGCCCCAGTCCTCGCTGCGGTGGACGCTGCCACCCTTTTCCTCGACCAGGCTGCGGTAGCGCTCGAGCATACCGGGCACCTGTTCGCTCTGGTCCGGATGGACCAGGAGAACGATTTCGTAATGTCGCATTGTCGACTCCTCGTGGATTTCCAAGTCCGGGGACTGGCCCCGGCCTGCAAAGCCCCCGGCCGGCTGACGGGCAGCCGCCGTGGAGCAAGGATTTGCCCGCGGCGCGGACAAGCGGCGTATTGTATACCGGCTGGCCGATCGCCGGCAACACCGATACCATCTGCCTTGTCCGGGCGGACGAGGCGATTCGGCCCGGGCGCCGCCCCCTCAAAATTGCAAGGACACGAGCATGTCGGACGAAGACGTCACCGCCGAAGTTCTCACCCTGCAGAAACTCGGCCGGGAAGAGGCCCTGGCGGAGAAACTCGAGGAAACGGCGGTCCAGGACATCGCCGGGGCGATGGCGCAGATGCCCGCCGAAAGCAGGCTCCAGGTGCTCCGGGCGCTGCCCGACGAGCGGCGTGCCGACGCCTTCTCCTACCTCAGCCACGGCCTGCAGCAGGAGGTCATCGGCCAGCTCGAGCCCGAGGAGGCCAGGGGCATCCTGCAGGAACTGGTGCCCGACGACCGAACGGCATTCCTCGAAAGCCTGGCGCCCCAGGAACTGGAGGGGTTCCTCAAGCTGCTCGGCCCGGAGGACCTCAAGCAGTCGCTGAAGCTGCTGGGCTATCCGGAGGAGTCGGTCGGGCGCCTGATGACGACCCGCTACGTCTCGGTGCGGCCGGAATGGACCGTGACGCGCGCGCTCGACCATATCCGGCACGAAGCGCACCGCGGCGAAACCGTCAACTTCGTCTTCGTCACCGACCAGCGCGGCAAGTTGCTCGACGCCATCCGGCTCAAGGACTTCATCCTCTCGCGCCAGGATGCCCGCGTGGAGGCCCTGATGGACGAGGACGTCATCCACATCGAAGCCGACGCCGACCGCGAACAGGCCGTCCAGACCATCCAGCACTACGACATCAGCACCCTGCCCGTCACCGACCGCAGCGGCGTGCTTCTGGGCATCGTCACGGTCGACGACATCATGGACGTTGCCGAAGCCGAGATCACCGAGGACTTCCACAAGTTCGGCGGCAGCAGCCGCCTGAACGTCTCGATGCGCGAGGCCAGCCCGGCCTTCCTCTATCGCAAGCGCATCGGTTGGTTGATGATCCTGGTGGTGGTGAACCTGTTCAGCGGCCTGGCGATCGCGCTCTATGAGCAGTCGATCCAGGCCGTCATCGGCCTGGTGTTCTTTCTGCCGATGATCATCGCCGGCAGCGGCAATGCGGGCAGCCAGTCGGCCACCCTGATGGTCCGGGCGCTGGCCACCGGCGACGTCGCGGCCTCGGACTGGCTGAAGATGTGGGGCAAGGAGTTGTCGGTGGCCGTGATGCTGGGCCTGACCATGGCCGCGATGGTGGCCGCAATCGGCGTCTGGCGCGGCGGTGAAGAAATCGGCTACGAATTGGCCCTGGTCGTGGGGCTGGCAATGTTCGCCGTGGTCATCATGGGCGGCATGATCGGCGTGCTGCTGCCCTTCCTGCTGCAGCGCTTCAACATGGATCCGGCGACCGCAAGCACGCCGCTGATCACGTCGGTGGCCGACGTGGGCGGCATTCTCATCTACTTCTGGATCGCCAGCGCGGTGCTGGGCCTGCCGTCAGGCGGTTGATGCCGCAACCTGCCAGGTGTAGAAACGCATCGGCGGGATGTTGAGCACTTCGAGCTCGACATCGGGCTCGCCCATGACTTCCTTGCCGAGACGACCGACCGCTCCCCGGAACTGGTAGGCGACAAAACGCCCGCCCGGCGCCAGGTTGTCGCGGATGGCCGAGATGATGGCCAGTCCGATCTCACGGGGCATCGTGGAAAACGGAATCCCCGAAATGACGACGTCGGGCGCACCGAGGCCGTGCTGCGCGAGAATATCCGCCAGGTCCACGGCGCTGCCGGTGTGCGGAATCAGGCGCGAATCGCCGAAGCCCTCGAGAATGGTCGAGAACTGGGGATCGAGCTCGATGGTCAGCAGGCGCGCGTCCTCGGGCATGGCGGCGAGAATGGCGCGGGTGGTGCCGCCGGTTCCGGGACCCAATTCGACCACGGTTCGGGCGGAAGCAACTTCGGAGGTATTGATGATGCGGCGCTCCAGGAAGCGCGAACTGGGGATGATCGAACCCACGTCCCCCGGACTGCGCAGGAACCCCCGAAAGAAATCGATACTGCGCGTCGTACGCCTGGTTGCCGCCTTGCCGTTGCCTTCCACGAACGAATGCTCCTTAGGTATTCAAGCAGAACAGCGCACCATTCTATCGCGAATTTTCGCCATCCCCGGGGTTTACCCGAAGGACTTTTGCCGCTATCCTTTCGCGCCTCGGTTGGCAAGCACCGCGACAAGCCTTGCGGTACAATGCGAAATTCGCACGCCCGGCACCATGCCGAGCCGGCCGAAAAACCAGTTTTCCGGAGAGATGGCCGAGTGGCTGAAGGCGCTCCCCTGCTAAGGGAGTATGGAGGAGAGCCGAAATCGACCGGCTGCCTCCCGAAGCCCCAACGGGCGATCGCGAGCGGCTTCGCGCAAGCGGAGAAGCGAGCGGCAACAAACGGGCCGAAGACGCCCAACACAACGTCGGCACATGCCGGCCAAAGAGTTTCCGGAGAGATGGCCGAGTGGCTGAAGGCGCTCCCCTGCTAAGGGAGTATGGGGTTTATAGCCTCATCGAGGGTTCGAATCCCTCTCTCTCCGCCACCATCGAAAAACCCCGCCTCGTGCGGGGTTTTTCATGCACGCTCAACCGTGCATCGCAATCGAATCCTCCGGCGCCTGGATCATGTTGCCCTGCATGTAGTCTGCCCCCGAGCGCCACATGCTGGCGGCGGTCTGCGAATCCTCGATCATCGGCATGATGATGCGCACTCCCCTTTCGCGCGCCGGGACCGACAGCTCCATGAATCGCTTCTCGAGGGCCGCATCCGCGGACAGGCGGCTGACGAAGCTCGGCGACATGCGGACGTAATCCGCCTTCAGATCACCGTTGAGCAGCGACCATCGGCTGTGCTCGTCCACGTGCGACAGGCAGACACCGACATCGTGCTCGGCGGCGATGTCGAGCAGGGCAGCGGTGCCTTTCATGTGCGCCATGGCGTCCTCGACCGGAATCTCCAGCACCAGCCTTCCGGCCAGGCCGGGTTCGCCTTCAAGGTGGGCGACGAGCCAATCCCTGCGATCGGCGTCCGCCAGAATCGCCTCTGACTGATTGATGAACAACCTCACCCGCTGCGACTTCAGTCGCCCCCGCAGCAGTCGGGACGCCCGGATGGTCATCCAGCGATCGAGCACGGGAAGGAGCGCGGCATCCCGGGCCAGCGGCAGAAACTCCGCGGCCGTGATCAACTTGCCGTCCCCTGCCGCCAGTCGCGGAAGCATCTGGTAGCTCTCCATGTCCTCGCGGCCACTGGTTGCCAGCAGGGGCTGGAACACGACTTTCATGCCGTCGGTCCGCAAGGCCTCCATCAAGAGCCCGAGCATATGATCGCTGGAATCGAGCGCCTTCTGCGCCGAAATGCCCGGCTGCACCGCCGACATCGAATTGCCGCCCTGCTCGGCCAGCGTCTCGACCCGCCGGACCAGCGGCAAAAGCAATTCATCGACCGTGGTAAAGCGATGATCGAAGCGTGCATGTGCCAGGGAGACGGTCAGGGCCACCTCGTCGTCCTCGACGGCATAGGGGCGCTCGGTCAATGCGGAAAACAGGCTTTCGGCTGAGGACTCGAATCGATCCCACGCAGTGTCGCGGGCGATCACGAGAATCGAGGCCCAGTCGAAGCGGAGGATCACGACGGCATCCCCGAATGCTTCTTCGACGCGTTCGGCCATGCCTGAACCGAGTTCCTCGAGGCCCGAGTAACCCAGCTGATCCCGCAAGGTGGTGGCGCGATCGAAACGGACGAAGAGGACACCCCCGTGACCGTCTTGCGCACCGGAATTCAACGCGTCTTGCAGACGCCTGAGCAAGTCAGCGGTATTCATCATTCCCCCTTGGCAATTCTCGAGCGAAAACAACGGAGTGGACCCGATGGCCCAGCCAAGACCGCTTGGAAGAAGTGTGACACAGTTCGCACTGAATGCAAAGCGAGCGGCCGAAAACGAGCCCGCCACATCCAGCGCCTTTGTGGCCCGTGCGGCTAGCCCCCCGAAGCCATACCCGCCAGATCGAGGAAGAAAGCGTACTCCAGCGCCGTTTGCTCCAGGCGCCTGAAACGTCCCGAAGCCCCGCCGTGCCCGGCCTCCATGTTGGTGCGCAAAAGCAGTGGATTGTCGTCGGTCTTGGTCGCCCTCAGGCGGGCCACCCACTTGGCCGGCTCCCAGTACTGAACCTGCGAGTCCCAGAGCCCCGTCGTCACCAGCATCGCCGGGTAATCCTGGGCCGCCACGTTGTCGTATGGTGAATACGAAAGCATGTAGCGGTAGTACTCGGGATCGTTCGGATTGCCCCACTCGTCGTATTCGTTCGTGGTCAGGGGAATCGACTCGTCGAGCATGGTCGTGACGATATCGACGAAGGGCACATGAGCGGCGATCCCCGAATAGCGATCCGGCGCGCGGTTGGCAATCGCACCCATCAGCAAGCCGCCGGCACTGCCGCCGACCGCGAAGACGCGATCGCCGTCGACCAGGCCGGCCTCGACAAGATGATCGGTCACATCCACAAAATCATTGAAGGTGTTGATCTTGTTGAGCATTCGGCCTTCGTCGTACCAGTGCCGACCCATGACCTGGCCGCCGCGGACATGGGCGATGGCAAAGACGAAGCCACGATCCACCAGGCTCAGCCGATTGGTCGAGAAGGACGGATCGATCGTGAAGCCGTAGGAGCCGTAGGCGTACTGGTAGAGCGGTGCCGTGCCGTCGAGCGGCGTGTCGCGGTGGTGAAGGATCGACACGGGAACCCGCGTGCCGTCGCGGGCCGTCGCCCATTCGCGACGGGTGCGGTAGTCGGAGGGCTCATAACCGCCGGGCACCGCTTCGCGCTTGAGCAGTTTCCGCTCTCCGCTGGCCACGTCCAGTTCCCAGGTACTGGTCGGGGTGGTCAGCGAGGAATACACGAAACGCAGGCTGCCCGCGGACTGCTCGAGATTCTTGCCGAGCACGACGGTATAGGCCGGCTCGTCGAACTCGAGCAGCCTGGATTCCCCGCTCTGCCAGTCCAGCAGCCGGATCTGGCGCAGGCCGTCCGAGCGCTCGCTCACCGCGAGAAATTCGTCCATCGCGTCGAAGCCGTGGATGAACACACCCTGCCGATGCGCGACCACGGTCGACCAGCGCTCGCGATCGGCGTGGCCGTCGAGGGGGGCGGCCATGATGCGGAAATTGGGCGCATCGTGATTTGTGCGAATCAGCCAGCGCTCGCCGAGATGATCGGCCTGGTACTCGTGGTCGCGCTCGCGCGGCAGGAACACGCGCAAGGGCTGATCGACGGCGTCGGCCTCGACGATGCGCATTTCGCTGCTCACCGTCGAGCGCAGATAGACGGTGTTGTAGGCGTTGGAGGTGGTCCGGCCGACGCTGGTATAGAACGCCGTATCGTCTTCCTGGTGAACGATCTCGCCAGGTTCACCGCTGCCGACACGGTACCGGCGAACCCGCCAGGAACGCAGGGTTTCGGGTTCGTTTTCGACGTAGTAGAGCACGCCGTCGTCGGCCGACCAGGACACGCTCGAAATGCCACTGAGCCCCGTATCGACGTCCTCGCCCGTGACGAGGTCCTTGATGTGCAGGCGGTACTGGCGACGACCAACGGTATCCTCCAGCCAGGCCAGGTACCGACCGCTCATGCTGACGTCGCGGTCGCCCACGCTGTAGAAATCGTGACCTTCGGCCAGCCGGTTGACGTCGAGGAGGATTTCCTCTGCGGCGTCCATGGAGCCCTTGCGGCGGGCGTGGATCGGATACTCCCTGCCGGCCTCGAAGCGCGTGTAATACCAGTAGCCCCGGTCCAGGTACGGCACGCTGCTGTCGTCCTCGACGATACGCGAACGCATCTCCTCGAAGAGCGTCTCGCGCAAGGTCGACAAGTCCGCCACCATGGCCTCGGTGTACTCGTTCTCGGCCTCGAGGTAGGCGAGCATGTCGGGATCCTCGCGGTCATCGTCGCGCAGCCAGTACCAAGGGTCCGACCGCTCGCCTGCGGGCGCGCTGACCACGTGATCTCGCCGTTCGGCCATCGGCGGTTCCAGCGTGCTCTCGGCGCTCGATTGAAGTCGACTCTGGGACATCGTTTCGGGATTCGTCTGTTCGTGCGTGGCGTTTTCGCGATCGCAGGCCGACAGGCCGAAGAGCAACAGGGTGCAGGCGGCAAGCCCGGCCAGTGGCGATGAATTTTTCATGCGGTTTTCCGTGATGGACCGATAGCGCAAGAATCGCGCAGACGAGAGATGTTACAACAGCGCGACTAGCGGCGGGCCCCGGCGCAGGCAACACCCGACGCAACGGTATCGGGTATGCGCACCGCGCGGACGGCTTCAGTGTGTGCGGGGTTTGAAGAGTTCTTCGAGCACACGGGCGTGAAACGCCGCGGGGTCGCTGCCGTCGAAGAGACCGAGACGCTCGGCGCGATCGAAGAACCCGCGTGCCGGCAGCCCGCGGTTGGTCCGGCTGGTTGCCAGGGCGGCACGCAAGGGAAGACCGGCATCGGCGTCGCGCTTGAGCAGGATCTCGAGCAGGCGAGTGGTCTTGTGAATGCGCTTCGGGCCGGGCATGGCCAGCGCGTCGGCCACCTCCAGGTAGGTCATCGTCCGTTGCTGGACACGCGCACGCTCCAGCAAGGCGGCCAGCCGTTCGAGATAGCGCTCGCGTTCTTCGATGCTCAGGTTGCCGGACACGCCGAGACCGCCGGCGAAATCACGCCACGTCGCTGTCGATTCCGCAGTTGTTCTTCTCGAACACCCGGTCGGCCCGGTAGCTCGAACGGACCAGCGGGCCGGAGACGACTTCCAGAAAGCCCTTCTCCAGGCCGATTTCACGCAGTTCCCGGAATTCCTCGGGCGTGACGAACCGGTCGACCGGCAGATGGTTGACCGTCGGGCGAAGGTATTGACCGAAGGTGACGATATCGACGCCGATGGCGCGCAGGTCGTCCATGGTCTCGACAACTTCTTCGGTGGTTTCGCCCAGGCCCAGCATCAGGCTGGTCTTGGTCAGCACCTTCGGATTGTGCTTCTTGGCGTGCTCGAGGACTTTCAGCGTCTGTTCGTAGCCGGCGCGCGGGTCGCGCACGGGATGAGTCAGCCGGCGAACCGTCTCGACGTTCTGAGCGAACACTTCCAGGCCGGAGTCGACGACCGTTTCGATGTCGTGCAGACGCCCCTGGAAATCGGGTGTGAGCGCCTCGACGGCGGTCTGCGGGTTGACCTTCTTGATCTCGCGAATGCACTCGGCATAGTGGCCGGCCCCGCCGTCGTCGAGGTCGTCGCGGTCGACCGAGGTCAGCACCACGTACTTGAGATCCATGATGCGTACGGATTCGGCCGAATTGGCCGGCTCTTCCGGATCGAGCCAGCCGCGCGGGTTGCCGGTGTCGACCGAACAGAAGCGGCAGGCGCGCGTGCATACGTCGCCCATCAGCATGATGGTGGCCACACCGTTGGACCAGCACTCGCCGATGTTGGGACACTTCGATTCCTGGCAGACCGTAGCCAGCCGATGCTCGTTGACGTTACGCCGCACTTCTTCGTACTTGCCGCCCTGCGGCAGCCGTGCCCGCAGCCAGGTGGGCTTGCGGCCGATGGGCGCCGGCTCGGCGCCCGCTCGCGCCTTGATGCCATCGCGAATGGCGGTAAAACCCTGCGGCTTGCGCATCTTCTCGCCGCTCTTGACGGCAATCGGGATCTGTCTGGATTCGGTCACGCTGGACGGACTCCTGCTGTTCCGGTTTTCCGAAAACGGCATTATCCCACTGATGGCGAGGTCTTGCCATGAAATGCCGCGATTCCCGGCGGCCCTGCGTGTCCCCGCATCGGCTTCAGCCATTCGGGCAGCGACGCCCCTTGCCTTTTTATCGCGCCGGAGTCGCAGCTCGCCGGCAGGGCCGGCAGGAGCGGACAGTCGGCGTCGGCGGGAACGTGCGTGGCCGCGGCCGACCATCCCAAGCGGCGCTTGAGGCTCCTGGAAAGTTCATCGATGCAAAGCGTCGTCATGAGCTGACCTCCTTTGCCGGCGCGAGCGGCCGCAAGCGCACCACGAGGCGCTCCGGGCCGCCCGCAACCGGCGCGTCGAACGGATAACAGGTAATCAGGGTCATGGCCTGCCCGACTCCTTCGAGATCGATGCCGGTCGTGCGCGAATCGACCACGCGGATGGCCTCGACGCGCCACCAGCGCCGCCGGCCGTCGGCTTCGACCAGCTCGAAGCGGTCGCCGAGTTCCACGGCGCGCAGAAAGGAAAAATGCGTATCCCGATGGGCGGCGAGCACGTGGTGTCCACCCTCGCCCACCGCCATTCCCGGCCCCCAGGCCATCACGGGTGTATCCAGCCCCTCGAGCACCAGATGATCCACCGCCAGGCGCGGCATGCGCAGGCGGGCGACCGGATGGCTGACGGCCCCCGGCCAGGGTTCGACATCCGCTTCCCCGTCGAGCGTTTCCTGCCAGGCCCGCTCGAGCAGGAATTGCCCGAGGCCGGCCTTGGCCTGGATCCATACGGCCGAGCCGATCTGCCAGACGGCCGCCAGCAGCAGGGCCAGGATCAGGAAGCGACGCATCAGGACGACCCTCCGTCGCGGTTGATGCGCCCCTGGAAGAGCAACAACCCGACCAGCAGCAGCGCCAGCGCGCCGCGCAGCGCCGCCGGCACGCTGCCGGCGTCGGTTGCCGGCATGGCCCGGAGACTGCCCGAACGCCCCTGCGCCGGGCTGGTGTCGAGCTTGAAGCGCTGCATGGCCGCTTCCCGGCTGCGGGCGGGTGTCTTGTCGACGGCTACCAGGCTGGTCTGCGAGCTGACCAGGGAGTAATCGAGAGCCGTATCGAGGATTTCGGCGTCGACCAGGTCTTCCTCACCCGGCGCCAAGATGCGGTTCTCGAGGGCTTCGATGCGCGCGCGCCCCCACTGCGCGGCGACGCCCGGCGCCGGGTGGAAGTCCTTGAGCGGCAGAACGCGCTCGAAGTACCGGCCGTTGCTCGTGCCGCGAACGATCAGGTCGCCACTGAGCTTGTCGGCCCGCGCGATGATGCTCAAGGGCTGGCCCACATAGAGATCGGGCAGCGTTTCCGGGTACAGCTCCACCGGCCTCGGCCAGATCATTTCCAGGTCGTGGATGACGGGGCTCTCGAGCTGGAGCACCAGTTCGCTCATGCGCTCCGCGATGCGGGAGGTCTCGGCGATCGCCGTGTAGCTGCCCCGCCCGGCGGTCGCCATGCGGCGCAGGAAGCTGCCGTTGACCCCGTGCCCGATGCCGACCGTGAACAAGCGGCTCTCGCCCAGTTCGAGCTCGATGCGCTCGAGCAGCTCCTGCTCGTTGCCGACCATGCCGTCGGTGATGAAAACCACCTGTCGGAGAAACCCGCCGGACGGCGGGGCGCCAAGAGCAAGCGCGAGGGGCGGGCCCATGTCGGTGCCACCGCCGGCGGCCAGCGAGTCGACCCACTGCGCGGCCTCGACGAGCCGATCTTCGTCGAAGTCGCGGGCCTGCGAATAGAGCGAGCGGGCCTGGTGGTCGAACTCGATGACGTTGAACCGATCACCGGCCTTGAGGCTGACCAGGGCGTAGTGGAGGGACTCGCGCGCCTGTGCGATGGGCTGGTTGGACATCGACCCCGACGTGTCGATGATCAGGATTACCTCGCGCGGGGTATCGCGCGCCTCGAAGGCCTGCGGCGGCACCAGGTTGAGCATGACATGCTCATGCCCGTTGAAGGATTCGGCGAACGCCGCGGTCGCCGCCTCGCCGCTGTCCTCCGGCTCCCAGACCAGCTCGAAGTCGCGGCCGGACCAGTCGGCCCCGTCGCTCAATGTCACGAGGCGGTCGCTGCCGAGGTTCTCGACCTCGATCTCGTGGTGCGTCGACTCCAGGTTGCTCAGGCGAAGTCCCGGCCTCAGGTCCACGGTCAGCTGAACCGGCCGCTGCGGCAGACCGGTATCCAGCGCCGACTCGAGGCGCTCGCGCAGCGCGCGCCCGAGCTCGCCCGCCGGCCGGTAACGCGGAGCGGCCGTGGTCGGGAAACGCAGCCGGAAGCGGCCATGCTCGTATTCCACGGGCTGGGTGAATCCGATCCGGATCTCGACCATCTCGCCGGGCGGGATGTTGGCCACCCGGGTCGAAAAGAGATTGCCCTGGTCGCGTTCGACCAGGCCGGCAACCTGTCCCTTCTCGCGCGCGGCCTCGTAGGTCGCTCGCGCCGATTCCTTTTCCTGAATCTCGCCTTCGATCAGGCGCTCGCCCAGTCGGATACGGAGTTGTTCCACCGCGGAGCGGTCCGGCAGGGGAAAGCGGTAGACGCCTTCGGCCCAGTCGCCGGTCTGGTTGAAGAACTGCTGGCGCACCTCGACCAGGGCCAGCATGCCGGTGACCTGGATGTCGACTTCGGTCGACAGCGCCAGGGCCTCTTCCCGGCTTCCGCCGGCCTGGCGTTCGAGCCAGAATCCGGACTCCGAAGCCAGGACGGGGCCGGCGAGCAGTGCCAGGCAGAAAACGAGTAGACGCGACATCGGGGGTGACTCCTGTTGTGATCGTTGTGCGCCATTGCAACGCCCGGGCATGGCAGGAAGCGTGCCGGGCGATGTCGAAGTCCTGACCGGATGTGGCAAACTTGTGGCAGGCGGCGTCCCCGCGCCGCTTCCGGCACCAACCGCAGCACGGATTCCGCCGCATGACCCAGCGACTGATCGCCATCGTCGAAGACGAAGACTTCCTGCGGGACAACTACCGGGAAGCGCTGGAGCGCTACGGGTTCGCCACGCGCGGGTATGCCAGTCGGGGCGAGGCCGAATCGGGGCTGTCGGGTCCCCTGCCGGATCTGGTGATCATCGATGTCGGTCTCGGCGACGAGCCCGAAGGCGGCTTCGAACTGTGCCGCGCGCTGCGCCAGCGATCCTCGAGCCTGCCGATCATCTTCCTGACGGCCCGCGACAGTGATCTCGATGCGGTCTCTGGACTGCGGCTGGGCGCGGACGACTACCTGACCAAGGACATCTCCAACCAGCACCTGCTGGCCCGGATACTCGCCCTGTTCCGCCGCATCGAAGCGGTGCGCGAGCCCGAGGCACGCGATGCGCCTCTGCGCATCGGCCGCGTCGAACTCGAACCCGACACCATGCAGGTGCGCTGGCAGGGGGAGTCCGTCGCCCTGACCGTCACCGAGTTCTGGATGGTTCACTGCCTGCTCGAGCGCCCGGGGCACGTCAAGAGCCGCACCCGGCTGATGGAGGCCGCCAGCCTGGTCGTGGACGAAACCACCGTCACCTCGCACATCAAGCGCATTCGCCGGAAGTTCGAGGCGATCGACCCGAACTTCGATCGCCTGGAAACCGTGCACGGCGCCGGCTATCGCTGGCACCCGGATGGCGCCGGCGCCACGTGAAGCTCCGTTCGCGGCTGGCGCTCGTCTCGGTCCTGATGCTCTGCCTGCCCCTGGCGGGCTGGCAGCTGGTGCGATCGCTCGAGCAAGCGCTGCGCGACAGCTACCAGCAGGCCCTGGTGGATACCGCGCGCTCGATCGCCTCCGAGATCTCGAGCGCTGCGGGCGACCTGCCCGGCGACGGCGCGGTCTACGTTCACGAGGCCGGCGAAGACATCGTGATCGACGGCTACACGGGAGACTGGGCGTCCTGGCTGGAAGAGGCCCAGGCCATCCCGGCGCGAACCGGAGAGTCGGGTTCGGCCGACCTGCTGGCCGCCGAGCAGGGTGACCGGCTTCACCTCCTCGTCCGGGTGCGGGATCCGGAGCTGGTCCTGAGCCGTCCCGGCGGGCAGTCGGGCGACCGGATCGAAATCGCGCTCGGCCACGGAAATCCGCCCGTTACGGTCGCCCCCCTCGCACCGGGCTGGTTCGATGTCCAGGGCGACGGCGGCACCCCGCGCCTCCAGGCCGCCCTGCAGCCGGGCGAGCGGGGCTGGACCATGGAGCTGGCCGTCGAGCGGCCGCGTGCTGTAGCGGCACTCGATGTTCGCGTTTTCGACGTCGATACCCGCAACGGCAAGCAAGCGGACTCCACCCACGCCTTCCCGTCACCGCGCCCCCTCGCCCGAGCGAGCGAGCCGCTGTCGCGGCGACTCTCGGCCCTGCTGCCGGAAGGCACGCGCGGCTGGATCACCACGACGGACGGCTGGATCCTCGCGCGCGCTGCGCGCGAGACGGACGAATTCAACGCCCGGACCGAAACCGGCCCCGGCGACGATGAGCGCTGGCTGTTCGCCACTGCCGCCGCCCGCCTGCTCGGGATACTGCCCGACACTTCGCCGAACCGGAGTGCGGAAAGCGACCGTCTCGACGACGGCGAGCGGCAAGCGGAACCGAGCGCAAACTGGTACCAGCTGCCGGCGAGCAACGGTTTCGTCGTGAGTGCCGGGGCGCCGGTTCTCAGGGACGGCAGCCCCGCCGGACATGTCGTCATCGAGCGCCCGGCCGACCGCTTCATGGCGAGCGCCTATCGCTCGCTGCTGCAGCTTTTCGTGTTCGGGCTCGCCGGCATGCTGATCGTGGCCGCCGTGCCGATCGGCTTCGCCGCATGGCTGTCGGCACGCATCCGGCGCCTGCGCGACGCGGCCGAATCCTCGGTCGGCGCAGACGGCCGGGTCCACGGAACCATGCCCCGCGTGCACGGCAGCGACGAAATCGCCGACCTGGGTCGCAGCCTCTCGGGCATGGTCGAGCGGCAACGGCAGCACCAGGATTACCTCCAGACGCTGGCCGGCAAGCTCTCGCACGAACTGCGCACGCCCCTGGCGATGATCCGGACATCGCTCGACAACCTCGCCGAGGTCTCGGACGAGGCGTCGCGGGAGCGCTACCGGCAACGCGCCGAAGCCGGCTGCCGCAGGCTCCAGCGGATGTTCCAGTCGATGAGCCAGGCGGCGCGGATCGAGGAGAGCCTCTCCGAAGAGCCGCTCGCTCCCCTCGATTTCGGCGTCCTGGTCGGCGAGTATGTCGCCGGATGTCGCCAGGCCTTTCCCGGGCACCGTTTCGCCGCCATCGTTCCGAATCGCGGCACGGCCCGCATTTCCGGCGCGGCCGAGCAACTCGCTCAGTTGCTCGACAAGCTGGTGGAAAACGCCGTGGCCTTCAGTCCGGCGGGCAGCCGGATCACGCTTCGCGTCGTACCCCAGAGCGGCGGCGTTTCGCTTCAGGTCGACAATCCCGGATCGAGCCTGCCGGACGACCAGCCCGAGCGCCTGTTCGAGTCGATGGTGTCATCCCGCAAGTCGGGCGGCGACGGCGCCCACCTGGGGCTGGGGCTGCATATCGTTCGCCTGATCGCGCAACGCCACGGCGGGCGCGTGCGGGCGCTGGACCGCCCCGACGGCGTCCGCTTCCAGGTGGACTTCCCCCGGCTCGCGGACTAGACGCGGCCCGGCCGGAACGCCGGGCGTGGCGAGAATCAGGAACTGCCGTAGCGACGGTAGAGGATGTTGACCCGTCGGACGTACTCACGGGTTTCCGGATAGGGTGGAATGCCGCCGTGACGCCGAACGGCGTTCTCTCCGGCGTTGTAGGCGGCGATCACGCGTTCGAGATCGCCGCTGAATTCCTCGTGCAGCCAGGCCAGGTAGGCCACGCCGGCGGTTATGTTGTCGAGCGGGTCGAACGGGTTTCTCACGCCGAATCGCCGCTGGGTGGCGGGCATCAGCTGCATCAGGCCCTGCGCCCCCGAGCGCGAAACGGCTTCGGGCTCGAACCACGACTCGGCATGCATGATCGCGCGAACGAGCGCATCGTCGACGCCGAAAATCTCGCTGGCCGCCCGGATTTCCTGG
>JAASTB010000129.1 GCA_021767625.1 Wenzhouxiangella sp. | reverse complement strand
TCGGAGGATAACACTTCCGCGGCCTCCCACTGGACGGGACGGCGCTGGATGCTGGCCACGTATTGTTCCACGGGGGCTGTTTCACGGTAGCCCGGGGTGAAATATTCCCAGGCCCTGGCATATTCGCCGGCGATCAGGCTTTCCCAGCGGGCCTGGGCGCGCACGTGCGCGGGATCCGGCTCTGCGGCGGGCTGGCAGGCGGCCACAAGCAGGGCGACTGTCGCTGCGCAAAAAAGGGCGCTCCCGATTCGGATAGTCAATATCATCTCCTTTAAAATCAATTGGTTATTTCTAATATGGCGCTCAGAGTCCTTCGCGACGGAGAGGCTCGAGAGCCTTGAACTGCTTTCTGACGTCGTCGGAGACGCGCTTGAGTTGCTCCATCGACTCGACCACTGTCGGCGTGATCAGCACCACGGTTTCGGTACGTCGGATGTTGTCCGTCGTGTTGCGAAAGAGCCCCCCAAGAAACGGGATCCTCTGTAATCCGGGGACACCCGTCTTGCCTTCGGTCGACGTTTCTTCGATCAGCCCGCCGAGCATGATGGTCTGACCCGACTGAACAGCCACCTCGGTCTGGACAGTACGGGTATCGACGGAGGGATTCCCACCGACACCGGCATCACCCGGCGTGGACACCTCCTGGCGAATCTGGAGGTACACGAGGCCGCCCGGATTCACCCGCGGCGTCACCTCCAGAATGACCCCGGTATCGAGGTACTGCACCCGCCCGAGCTGATTCGTGTCGCCCGTCCCGCCGATGAAACTGGTTGACTGCACGGGCACCTGGTCGCCCACATTGATGCTGGCCTCGGAGTTGTTGCGCACCATCAGACTCGGGGAGGAGATGGTGCGGACGTCAGAAACACTCTCCAGGGCGCTGATAGTGGCGCCCACGTAGCTGCGGTCCATGGCCCGGCGCGTAATCGTTCCGATAACGTTGGAAGACTGATTTTCGCCCTCGCCGGTCGTCAGGAAGCCCAAGGAGTTCTGGTCGCGGGAACCGACGAAGCCCCCCGGCAGGTCCGGACCCCCATTGTCGGGGTGCTCGTTCGCCAGAAACCAGTTCACGCCGTACTTCAGCTGGTCATTGAGCTCGACGATCAACACCTGAGCCTCGATCATCACCTGGAGCGGCTCTTCGTCCAGGCGCTCAATGGCCGAAAGGATCCCGTCGTACTCGCTCGGAGAAGCCTGGATCAGCAGGGAATTCGTCTCCATGACCGCGGTGACGCGCACTTCCCCTTCCTCACCCAGGGACATGCCGCCAGCCGTGTTGCGCGTACGATTGTTGCCGTTTCCGCTTTCCTGGGTACGTGACTGCTGGAATTCGCTGACACTGGATGCCTGGGCTCGCTCCAGACCCGGCGCCAGGGAACTGCGCGACTCACGCGAGCGGCTGCTGCCGCCGCCCGAGCCGAACAGGTCACCCAGATAGCCGGCCAGCACGTCGGCTTCGAGGTTCTTGACCCGGTAGACGTAGAGCCGCGCGCCCCCCTGAGAACTGGACCGATCGAGTCGATCAATCCACTTTTCGGCCTCGTCCAGGTAGTGCTCGTTGGGCGTGATCACCATGATGGCGTTGAGGCGATTGAGCGGCATGAAGCGGAACATGCCGGCCAGCGGCGTTTCGCCCTCGGCGCCGAAGACGCCCTCGAGTTCGGGCAGCAGTTCGTCGACCTCGATGCGCTCGAGGTTGAAGATGCCCACCGACATGCCCTCGAGCCAGTCGACGTCGAATGTATCGATGATCTGCAGGTAATTGCTCAGCTCGAACTGGGTGCCGGCCAGGAAAAGCAGGTTGCGGGCGTTGTCGGCATTGAAGATCGCGTCTTCCTTCACCCAGGGCTCGAGCATTTCGGCCATCTTGCTCGCCGAGATGTATTCCAGCGGCACGGCCAGGACTTCATAGCCGCGGGCGTTGCTGGCGGAGTCCATGCGCGGGACCAGGTTGCCGGCCACCGCCTGCGAGACCGGAACGACGTGATAGCGGCCCTCGCGCCAGATCAGCGTGGCGCCGTTCCAGCGCAGCAGCATCTCGAGCACGCCCATGACCTGGTCGCGCTTGATGGGCTTGGCCGTGGAGAAGGTCACCTCACCGCTGACGCCGGGCGCGATGACGTAGTTCTCCTCGAACATGTGGCCGAGGATGGCGTGCACCACTTCCTGGATGCCCTGCCCTTCGAAATTGAGCGTGATCTCGCCGTCCTCGCCCGGCGGCTCGGCGCGCGGTTTGGTCGCGCTCTGATCGATGAACACGCCGGTGCCGGGGTAGGTCTCGGTCTCGTCGAACTGCGCCTCCGAGTCCGGATCCTCCTCGCCGCCGAGGCGAATGCCTTCGGAATCGCCCTGGAGGGACTCGGGGTCGATGGCGCTCTGGCCGGGGCGCAGGCGGGTGTCGGCTTCCTCGCCGTCGCGCCCGCCCATCGAGGCGCAGCCGGAAAGCACCAGGCCGGCCAGCATGAGCACGGCGAGCGCCGCTCGGTATCGGGTCAAGCTCTGTCGCATTCGTTCAGCCATTGTTGTCCTGTTTCTGCTCTCTCTGTCGCGCCCGTCGCTCGGCCTCGGCCCGGAGCTGGGCCCGGCGCTCGGCGACGCGACGGCGGATTTCCTCGGCCCGGGCCCGCGCTTCTTCGCTGGCCTGGCGCTGGTCGGTCTGCTCGGCGCCTTGCTGCCCCTGCTGCTGTTGCTGTGCGGCGCCGTCCGTGCCGGTGCTGGCGGGCGCGGGCGGCGCATCCAGACCGGCGGTATTCACTTTCAATTCCAGGTCGGTCTGCCGCCCGTCGACGGAGACGAAGCTGACCTGGCGCGCCTGGATGGCCTCCAGCTTCCACGCCGCCTGCTCGCCTTCCAGGCTCATGCCCTCGCGCAGCACGAAGGTCTTGCCGGCCTGCTCGTCGGACACCATGGCGAGCTTCATCTCCGGGGTGATGACGACGCCGGCCAGCGCAGCCTTGAGATCCTCGATCTCTTCGGGCTCTTCCTCTTCCATGGCCATCTGCTCTTCGTCGCCGGGCGCCTCGACGACCGGCAGTTGCCGGTCCGAAAAGAACACCGGGCGCTCGGTGATCGCGGCATAGGCCGAAAAGTCTTCCAGACCGGTCTGCGGCACGTCCACCTGCACCGCGGCGGCCTCGGTGCTGCCTTGCGGCTCGATGGCGGCGACGTCGGGCCGCCCCATCAGCAGGGCCAGCGCCCCGCCGGCGAGGGCCAGCACGCCGATACCGGCGGACAGCAGCGTGGTCAGCAGGTTGCGCTGCAGGTCCAGCATGCTCAGCCTTCCACCTGCTGGGAGAGGAAGCCGTAGATGTCGAAACGCACGTCGAGCTGCCCGTAGCCGTTGCTGCCGCGCCGGCCCGCGCGATCGGCGGGAATCCGCTGGTTGATGATCAGGTTGTCGACGAAGATCAGCGGCACGTTGTTTTCCAGTCGATAGAGAATCCGCGTGAGATCCGGCAGCGGACAGTTCATGCGCACATTGACCGTCACCTGTTCGAATCGTTCAGGCTCGTCGTCGGGACGGTTGGTCGTGGAGACGATGCGGCACAGGTCGGCGTCGTCGGCCTCGCGCTGAATGATATCCCGAAGCCGGCGGGTCAGCCCGGCCGCGGCCACGTTGAAGTTGGACTCGGGCAGGAACAGGGCGCTGTCGAGGCGCTCGGCCTGCAGTTCGTCGAGCTGGGCCTCCAGCTCCGGGCGCCTGGCCACCGCCGCCTTGAAACGGGCCGCACGCTCCTCCAGCGAGTTGACCTGGTCGGCCATCTCCAGGTGGCGCATCACGAACCAGTGGAAGCCCAGGAAATAGACCACCGCCAGCACGATGACCAGCAGCCCGACGGCCAGGGGGCGGTTATTCTCCAGATCCGGCAGCAGCTGCACGCTCGCCTCCTGTGGTCTCGATGCGGGCCTCGGCGTTGAAGCGCTCGCGGCCGCTGCCGGGGTCGATGCTGACCGAGCCGCGGAATTCCGCCTCGGCCAGCAGTTCGGATTCGTTGATCAGTTCGATCAGGCGCTGGGACTGGTCGGCCAGGCCCTGGATCATCAGTTCGTTGCCCCGCATCTGGAGCTGCATCAGCCAGATGTCGTCGGGCAGGATGCGGGTGATCTCGTCGAGCACCTCCACGCTGACCGGCTGGCGCCGGCGGCGTTCGGCCAGGAAATTGGCCGCCGCCAGCGCGTCCTGCAATTCGCGCTGCAGGGCGAGCACCTGGTCGGCCTCGCTGCGCAGCGCATCGACCTCGGTCTCCAGGCGATCGACGGTGCGCTGGTGCAGAAACAGGGACTCGGCCATGACGATCGCCAGAACCACCACCAGGCCGCCGGCCAGCATCCAGTTGATCCGGGCGCGACGATAGACGTGTCGGGGACGCTGCTCGATCGGCAGCATGTTGAAGCGCTCGCACTCGGGGCGTCCGGCCTCGCCGCCCAGACAGTCGATGGCGTGCGGACGAATCCCGATCGCACCCAGGCGCTCGCGCAGGGAATCCACCCGAGAGCGCATCGCCAGGCGAAGGTCGACCTTCAGACGGCCGTGCTCGGCGTCGCGCTCGACGATACTGTAGTCGAAATAGACCTGGTCGGCGCTGAAAGGCGTGACCTGGTCGAGCTGGTAGCGCAGCGACTCCGCCAGGTTGGATTCCACGGCCAGCGGCAGCTCGACCGGGCAGTGCAGCATGTCCTCGGGCGGCAGGCACAGCCGGATCTCGGGCTGCCCGTCCTCGAAGCCGTTGACCAGTTCCAGCCAGCGATCACGCAGAAGGCCGGCATCCTCGTTTGCGCCGAAGGTGTCGCGGCGCTCGGGCGAGTCGCCGCCGGACCATACCGTGATCTCGCGACCCTCGGCCTCGGGCACCAGCCAGAGTTCGGGCCGCGGCGGAATCATCCGCTCCCGAAGCGATCGGGGGAACAGGCCGGCCAATTCGCCGCGCCACCACTTCAGGAATCCCGGCAGGGGCCCGGCGTGGTAGCGGGCAACGACGCTGCCCCAGTATTCGTTGATGGAACTCTGATTCATCGATCCTCGACATTGTCGCGCCAGCGCAGCACCCGGAAGGGACGACCGCGCTGGTCGCCACCGAGTTCAATCGTGGCCTGTACTTCACTCCAGGTACCGGTGTCCAGCGTCGCCCGCGAGCGAATGCTAAAGGTCCGGCCACCCCCTTGCAAGCTGACCATGGTGCCGTCGGGCAGCATCAGCGCCTGCTGGTCGCGGGGATGGAACTGCCGCCGTTCCTCGACGAACATCGCCGCGTCCTCGGCGGAAATCTCCGGGTTCGCCGCCAGCACGTCGGCCGAGGCGAAGGCCGGGTTGATACGACCACTGGAATGGACGGTCAACATCGGCTCGAGTTCCCGGAACAGGTCCCAGCTCATGCCGATGACCTGCTGGAGCTCGTCGACGGAGCCGAACTGCTCGTTGGCCGGCCCGTAAGGATACCCGGCCGCCTCGTATTCATCCACTTCGGCGCCGTAGAGCTTGGGCAGTTCGTCGGCGTCGCGCCAGTCCTCGATGGCGTCGGCCAGGTGCCAGGCCTCGGTTTCGTCCATGCCGCGCGACATGAAAAGGTCGGAGAGCATCTGCGCATCGGCGCTGTTGATATCGATCTTGCCGGACTCGTCGGTGATGCGGATTTCGACCTCTGCGGCGCCGAAGTCGATCGTGTAGGGACGGCCATCGGGTACCCAGCGCGTTTCCATGTCGGTGTTGCGCATCTCGTAAGCCGCACGGTGGATGCCGGCTTCGGCGGCGTAGCGGGCCCGGGTAGTGTCGAACAGGAAGCGCGACTGCAGGCTCTCGGTCTTGGCCAGAACGGCGTAGGTGCCCACGACAATGGTCAGGAGCACCAGGATCCAGAGCACGACGATGAGGGCGATCCCCCGCTGTCTGAACACCACGGGGGCCATCAGCGACGTTGCCTGAACACGTCGGAGGCGCGCCGGATCGTCGCGCTGCGGCGAGACTGGCTGGTGTCGACCATCACCGGGGCGATCAGGTCCGGCCAGGCCAGGCCGCGCTCGGATTCGAGGTCGAGCAGTACGCCGACGGCCAGCGGCAGGCGGTCGGGCTCTTCCCACAAGTCGGTCCAGAAGGTCTCGCCGGTCTCCTGGTCGAAATCCAGGAAGATGAACTCGCCGTTGCCGATGTCTTCCATCAGCACCCGGCCGTCGGTGGTCTGTTCCAGGGCGCCGGGCTCATAGCCGTTGAGCATGGCGTAGTAGTAAACCAGCTCGAGCCCTTCGGAACCGCGCTCGAGGCTGAATTCCTGCACGTAGGGGCCGCCGTAGCTGAGATAGCCGGGCATGGGCGAGACGAAGCGGACGTGGTCGCGGTCGCCCTCGAAGCGGACGATCTCCCCGTCCTCGAATTCCTCGATGATGAGCGCACGGGACTGCATGAGCTGGCGCCGAACGAACTGCTGGACCACGCGCAGGCGATTGGTCTGCTCGATGACTTCCTCGCCGGAACTGGTGGCGCGCACGCTGGCGCGGAATCCGCCGTAGGCCATCGCCATGATGATCGACACCAGCGCGATGGCCAGCAGCACCTCGAT
>JAASTB010000128.1 GCA_021767625.1 Wenzhouxiangella sp. | reverse complement strand
CAGACGACCTCGAATTCGGGATAGTACTCGGCAACCAGCCGGTCGAGCGCTTCGAGGAATTCGGGTACGCGCGAGACGCGCACCGACAGGTCGTTCTTGTAGGGCGTCTTCGGGCTGATCGATTCGCTGATCGCCTCGCGCCAGCGCCACAGCTCTTCGGCCTGCGTGAGCGATTGGCTGATGGTCCCGTCGGCGATGTGACCGGCTTCGGCCAGGCGCTCGAACAGCGCCAATGCCTGCTCCTGGCTGGCCTGGTCGGGATCATCGAACTCCACCACGGCGTAGTAAGGGCATTCGCCGTCCAGGGGGAAGGTTTCGCCGGTGGCCGCGGCGACGTGGTCGATCGAACGCCTGTCGAAGAACTCGAAGGCCGACAGGGTCAGGCCGGCGCGCAGCTCCGCGAATACCGGCATGATGGAAGACAGTCCGGTGAAACCGACCAGCAGCACCGACTGTTCCGGCGGCGGTTGGGTGAGCGCCATGGTCGCCTCGGTGATAATGCCGAGCACGCCTTCGGAGCCGATCATCAGGTGCCTGAGATCAAGGCCGGTGTTGTTCTTGACCAGGCCGCGGTTGAGTTCCAGCACCTCGCCGGTGCCGGTGACCACGGTCAGGCCCTGCACCCAGTCGCGCGTCATGCCGTAGCGCAGCACGCGGATGCCGCCGGCATTGGTGGCGATCGAGCCGCCGAGCTGGCTGGAGGCCGCCGCCGCCCAATCCACGGGGTAGTACAGCCCGGCGTCGACCGCCCGGCGCTGCAACTCACCGACCGTCAGGCCGGCCCGGGCGCGCAGGCTGGGCGCAGTCGCGTCAATCTCGAGCACTTCGCGCATCTTCTCGAGCGAGACCACCACCTCGCCGCTGCTCGCCACGGCACCACCGGACAGCCCCGTGCGGCCGCCGCTGGGGACCAGCTTCAACCCGTCGCGGCGGGCCAGGCGAACCAGTTCCACCACTTCTTCGGTGTTGCGCGGAAAGACCACGGCTTCCGGCCGCGCCGGCCAGAAACGCGTCCAGTCCCGACCGTAGTGGGTAAGGGACTCTTCATCGGTCAGCGATTCGATCGGATCAAAGCGACTCATGACGTTATTATCACCGGAACAGCTCACCGAATCCGAGTCGATTGCCCCATGGCCGCCAAGCATTCCCTGCCCAAGGACAAGATCAACTTCCTGCTGCTCGAGGGCGTACACGACCGCGCCGTCGAGAGCGTGCGGAGATCGGGCTACGAGAACCTGCGCGTCGAGTCGACCGCGCTCGAGCCCGAAGCCCTCAAGGAAGCGCTCGCGGGTGTGCATTTTCTCGGCATCCGTTCGCGCAGCCATATTACCGAGGAGGTGCTCGATGCCGCCGACAAGCTGACCGCCATCGGCTGCTTCTGCATCGGCACCGACCAGGTCGACCTCGATGCGGCCCGCAAGCGCGGCATCCCGGTGTTCAATGCCCCCTACGCCAACACGCGCTCGGTGGCCGAACTGGTGCTGGCCGAGATCATCATGCTCATGCGCGGCATTCCCGAGAAGAACATGGCCGCCCATCGCGGCGAGTGGCTCAAGACCGCCGCAGGCTCGCACGAGGTGCGCGGCAAGACCCTGGGCATCGTGGGCTTCGGGCATATCGGCTCGCAGCTGGGCATCCTGGCCGAGGGCATGGGCATGAACGTGATCTTCCACGACATCGTCGACAAGCTGCCGCTGGGCAACGCCCGGCAGACCGCCGGACTGGGCGAGGTCCTGCAGGAGGCCGACATCGTCAGCCTGCACGTGCCCGACACCGACCAGACCCGGGGCATGATCGGCGAGCGCGAACTGGCCCTCATGCAAACGGGCAGCCGCCTGATCAACGCCTCGCGCGGCAAGGTGGTCGACATCCCGGCCCTGGCCGAGGCGCTGGAGTCCCGTCATCTCGCCGGCGCGGCCATCGACGTCTTCCCCGCCGAACCCTCCGGGCCCGACGAGACATTCGTCAGCGAACTCAGGGGCATGGATAACGTCCTGCTGACCCCCCACATCGGCGGTTCCACCCGCGAGGCGCAGGAGAACATCGCGCTCGACGTGGCCGGCAAGCTGGTGCGCTATTCCGACAACGGCTCGACCATGGGGGCGGTCAACTTCCCGGAGGTCGCCCTGCCCGACCACGCAACGGCGAGGCGCATCCTGCACATCCACCGCAATGAACCCGGCGTGCTTCAGGCCGTCAACACGGTGTTCTCGGAAGCCGGCGTCAACATCGTGGCCCAATACCTGCAGACCATGCCCGACGTCGGCTATGTGGTGATGGACGCCGAAACCGAGGATGCCGAGCGCATCATCCGCGGCCTGGAGGCCATCCCGGCGACCATCCGCACGCGTTTCCTGTACTGATCGATCGAGGATGAAGACCATGAGCGAACTCGATATCCAGCTCGACCGCGACGCCGGCCGCTTCGAGGCCGTCGTCGAGGGTCATTCCTGCGTACTCGACTTCACGATCGACGAGGACATCGTCAGCATGAATCACGTCGGCGTGCCCAAGGCCGTGGGCGGTCGCGGCATTGCCGGCCGATTGACGAGGCACGCGCTCGACTGGGCCGACGAACAGCAACTGAAGGTGCGTGCCCGCTGTCCCTACGTGGCCCGCTGGATCGAACGCCACCCGGAATATCAGAGGCTGCTAACGTAAGATGCGAAATATTTTGCGGTTTTTCTTGTAGCCGGGCGGCTCCCGGCCCTAGAATGAAAAAGTGGAGTTGAAATCCACCTTTCATTCATTGGCTTGAGGAGGGTCCGATGATCGAGGGACTGAGCCGTAATGCCGCCCGCAACATCTTCTTCGGCGGTTCGATCTTCTTTTTCGTTTTGTTCGTCGGGCTGACGCTGCACAGCCACTACTACATCGTCACCGAATCCACCGACCACGAAGGCATCACCGAACAGGTGCGCATGGGCAAGCACGTCTGGGAAAAGGAGTCGTGCATCAACTGCCACAGCCTGCTCGGTGAAGGCGCCTACTTCGCCCCCGAGCTGGGCAACGTCTGGCTTCGCTATGGCGGCGCAGAGGATCCCGAGGCCGCGCGCCAGGGCATCAAGTCCTGGATCCGCATGCAGCCACTGGGCGTGCCGGGACGTCGCCAGATGCCTTCCTACGAGCACCTGACCGAGGAAGAGCTCGACGCGCTGATCGAATTCCTGCGGTGGACGAGCACCATCGACACGCAGGACTGGCCGCCGACCATTTCGGGATAAGAGGGAGAACCGAATGAAATACGAGACCCAGAAAGTCGCCTACCCATTTTTCATCGCGGCGCTGCTTCTTTTCGCGGGCCAGGTCAGCTTCGGCCTGCTCGCCGGCGCCGTCTACGTGTGGCCGGACTTCTTCGCCGAGTTCATGCCGTTCCACATCATGCGCATGAGCCACACCAACCTGCTGCTGGTCTGGCTTCTGATCGGCTTCTTCGGCGCCACCTACTACCTGCTGCCCGAAGAGGCCGAAACGGAAATCCACAGCCCGATGATCGCCTACATCCAGCTGGGCATCTTCGTGTTCGCAGGGGCCGCCGCGCTGATCAGCTACCAGTTCGGCATCCACGAAGGCCGCGAGTTTCTCGAGCAGCCGCTGTGGATCAAGATCCTGCTCACCATTTCCTTCCTGATGTTCCTCTACAACGGCACGCGCACGCTGATGGCGGGCCGCCGGACGGCGATATCCGTGGTGCTGATGCTGGGCCTTTGGCTAGCCGCGATCTTCTGGCTGTTCGCCTTCTACAATCCGGCCAACCTGTCGCTCGACAAGATGTACTGGTGGTACGTGGTGCATATCTGGGTCGAGGGCGTGTGGGGCCTGATCATGGCCTCGCTGCTGGCCTACCTGCTGATCAAACTCACCGGCGTCGACCGCGAGATCATCGAGAAGTGGCTGTACGTGATCGTCGGCCTGGTCCTGTTCTCCGGCCTGCTGGGTACCGGCCACCACTATTACTGGATCGGCACGCCCGGTTACTGGCAGCCCGTCGGCAGCTTCTTCTCGGCGCTGGAGGTCGTGCCGCTGTTCGCGATGGTGGCCTTCGCCTTCTACATGTTCTGGCGCGGCAACCGCAATCACCCCAACAAGTCCGCCATCCTGTGGACTCTGGGCTGTACGGTCATGGCCTTCTTCGGCGCCGGGGTGTGGGGCTTCATGCACACCCTGTCGTTCGTCAACTACTACAGCCACGGCACGCAGGTCACCGCCGCGCACGGCCACCTGGCCTTCTACGGCGCGTACGTGATGCTCAACCTGGCCATCATCACATTTGCCATGCCGCAGCTTCGGGGTAAACGGCCATACAACCAGATCCGCAACATGTGGGGCTTCTGGCTGATGACCGGCGGCATGGCCTTCATGACCTTCACGCTGACCTTTGCCGGCGTGATCCAGACGCACCTGCAGCGCGTCATGGACGTGCGCTACATGGTCGCGCAGGACGACCTGACGCTGTTCTATGCCATGCGTTTCGGCTCGGGCGTGATCGTCGTGATCGGCGCCCTGCTCTTCCTGTGGGCCACGCTCGGCCGGCCGCGTGAGCAGGTGCCCACGGGTGCCACGCACGTGGCCGCCGACACGAACGCATGAGCGAGCCGGCAGCCGCACACGCCGATGCGGCCGGCATTCCCTTCTACCGCGATACCGGCGGGGAATGCGCCTTTTTCGAGGCGGCCTACAAGCAGCAGCTCCCGCTGCTGCTCAAGGGCCCGACCGGCTGCGGCAAGACGCGCTTCGTCGCCCACATGGCCGCCCGGCTCGGGCGGCCGCTCTACACCGTCGCCTGCCACGACGACCTGACCGCGGCCGACCTGACCGGGCGCTACCTACTCTCCGGCGGCGAGACCCAGTGGGTCGACGGTCCGCTGACGCGGGCGGTGCGAGAGGGCGGCATTTGCTATCTCGACGAAGTGGTCGAGGCCCGCAAGGACGTCACGGTGGTCATGCACCCGCTGACCGACGACCGCCGCATCCTGCCGCTGGAGCGCACCGGCGAGGAGCTGCAGGCGCCGCCTGAGTTCATGCTCGTCGTGTCCTACAACCCCGGCTACCAGCACGTCCTCAAGACGCTCAAACCGAGCACGCGCCAGCGCTTCGCCGCGCTCAACTTCGACTTTCCGCCGCCGGATCTCGAAATCGACATCGTGGCCGCCGAAAGCGGCCTGTCGAAGGAGCTCTGCGCCGGCCTGGTCAACCTCGCGCGTCGGATGCGCGAGCTCAAGGGCCAGGATCTCGAGGAAGGCGTCTCCACCCGTTTGCTGGTCTACTGCGCGAGCCTCGTGGCCGACGGCATGGCCATGGAAAAGGCCGCCCGCGCGACCCTGATCGAACCGCTCAGCGACGACGCCGACGTGATCGCGGCCCTCGAGGAGCTCCTCGCGCACGCTTTCTAGGATGACCGCCTGGTATGAATTCGAGGAACTGGTCGGCCGTTTCTGGCACGGCTGGGCGGCGCGCGCGACCAGCTACCCCTACCATCCCGACGCCCGCGCCGAGTTCGAACCCTTGCGCGACACCCTTGCGGTGTACTTTCGCGCCCTGGGCGGACCCGGCGGTGTCGCCCTGACCACCGCCCAGGCCACCGGCCGCGAGCATCGGCTGAGCTGGCGCCAACGGCTGGGCTTCGAGCGCGAGCCCATGGAACTCGCCCGCCTCGACGGCGAAAACCTGATCCTGCCGAAGGCGAACGCGCTGTTCCCCGAGCCGGCCGACAACCGAAGCCTGTATTTCTGGCAGACGGCGTTTCTCGCCCGCGCCGAAGTGCTTCCCGACGTTTCCGATCCCCTGCAACTCGACCTGTGGCACCTGGCGATCGCAGTGCGCACCACCCGCACCCTGCTGGACGAAATGCCCGGCTGGCGCGAACGCCACCGACGACTGGCGTCCAAGCTGGCCGAACTGCGCCCCGCCCGCCGCCTGCCGCCGGAAGAGGACCGCATCGAGCGAATCATCAGGGTCCTGCTGGGCGAGCGAATCGATCTGGACGAACGCGCCCAACTCATGCTCCGGGCTGTCTCAGAAGACGCCCGGGAGATCGAACGATTCGACGCGCCGGGCGGCTATCGCCCGCCCCTGCCCGTACCGCTGTGGCCGCTGGTGACCGCCGTGGAAGCGGCCCGCGCCGAGGGTAACGACGAAGATCGGGACGATGACGAACGCGGCGGCGACAGCGAGGATCTCGGCGAGCAGAAGTTCAGCGCCCGGCGGCGGCGGCTGGAGCAGACCGAGCGCGACGATCCCCTGCTGCTCAATCCCTTCGAGAAGGTCATGTCCTGGGCCGAGATGGTCAACGTCAACCGGCCGGTCGACGACGACGACAAGGACGAGGCGCGCAAGGCGGCCACCGAACTCGAGGAACTGACCCTGGCCAAGCACCGCAAACAGGCTGCCACGCGCCTGAAGATGGGCCTGGAGATCGCCCCGGAGGCGGTCGCGGAGGGCAGCCTTCGGGAGGAACGCACGCTGCCGGAATGGCACTATGCACGCCGCCGGCACATGCCGGACTACTGCGCCATCCAGGTGCTCGAACCGCGCTCGGCCGCGGAAGACTGGCGACCGGATGCCGACATGCGCACCCGAATCCGCCGCGTGCGACGTCACTTCGAGGCGCT
>JAASTB010000127.1 GCA_021767625.1 Wenzhouxiangella sp. | reverse complement strand
GGCCTTCATGAAAACCCAAAAGACTGGCGGGCGCGGTCGGGACCCGGTAAGGTAGTCGAGAACTGCGGGCGGGCCCCAGGGCGCTCCAAATCACCGTTCCCAAGACCTTTTCCAGATGACAGATAGCCAGTCGCTGCTGAGTCTCGACCAGGAGACCATCGATCTACTCATGCAGGATGCATACGCTCGGTTGCGCGCAATCGCCGCCGGGCAGCGCCGCAAGCTGCCGGCCAGTCAGACGCTCTCGACCACAGCGTTGGTGCACGAGGCCTATCTCAAGGTCAAGCGCGTCGGTGTCCGAGGGCAGATCGACCCAGACCGCTTTCTCGGGCTGTGTGCGACCGCGATGCGCCAGATCCTCATCGACGAGGTTCGGCGCCAGCAACGGTCTGGCCTGAAAGCGACGTTTCGAACCGCTCACGGCGGCCAGCAACTGCCGTTGAGCGAGCTGCTCCAGATCGATGGGGCCCTCGAAGAGCTATCCAAACACGGCGAGCGTCTGGTCCCGGTGGTGGAATGTCGGTTCTTCGCCGGCTATACCGAGGAAGAGACCGCTCGCGCCCTGGGCGTGACCGAGCGTACGGTCCGGCGTGACTGGACCAAGGCCAAGGCATATCTCACCCGGGCCCTGGCGTGAGCGATCAAGAGGACAGCGCCGCGCACTGGCGGCTGGTCGATCGCTGTTTCGACGAGGTACTCGATGCGCCGGAATCCAGCCGCGAAGCGCTGCTGATCTCGATGCTCGAGAAGTATCCTCGTCCGGTTGTCTCCGAAGTTCGCGAACTGGTCGCCGCCCTGGGCGCGACCCATTCGGTCTTCGACCAGCCAGCGGCAGCTCAGGTCAATGTGTCTGACACGGAGCACGATCGTCGACCCGAGCGGGTCGGCCGCTGGGAAATCCGGGAGCACCTTGCATCCGGTGGACAGGGCCGGGTCTATGTAGCCACCAAACAGGCAGAGCAGTTCGAGCAGACCGGCGCCCTCAAGCTCATCAGCGACCACTTCAGCTCCGCCGCCATGCAGCGCTTCCTGCGCGAACGCCAGACGCTGGCACAGCTGCGCCACCCCAATATCGCCGTACTGCTGGACGCCGGCGCCAGCGAGGAGGGTCACCCTTACCTGGTCAGCGAACTGATCCGAGGGAAGACCCTGGACCACTACATCGACACGCATGATCTTTCGATGCGCGAATGCGTGCAACTGCTCCTGCCCGTCGTCGATGCCGTCGCCTACGCCCACCAGCAATTGGTGCTGCACCGGGACATCAAACCCGCCAACGTGATCGTCGATGAGGACGATGTGCCCTTCCTGCTGGATTTCGGGGTCTCGGCCGCCCTGGCTGGGGCGACCTCGGAAGAAGCCAATGACGAAACGCTGGCACCGTACACGCCCTCCTACGGCGCGCCGGAGCAGATCAGGGGCGGTCCGGTCGACGTGCGAACCGATTGCTGGGGACTCGGTGCCCTGCTCTACCGCGCACTGGCCGGCCGAAGCCCGTTTGCCGCGAAGAACGCAGACCACGCGATCGAGGCGGTGCTGCGCGAGACGCCGGGGCCGCCGTGCGCCGATGCCGAACTCAATGCGATCGTGGCCAAATGCCTGGAAAAGCCCATCGAAGATCGTTACAAGGATGTCGGCCAGCTGCGCGACGACCTGAAGGCCTGGCTCGACGATGCACCGGTGCGGGCTGCCATGACCGGCCGGCGCTACCTGCTCGGAAAGTGGTTCAGGCGGCACAAGACGCTGGCCGCGGCGGGTTCCCTGCTCGCCTTGTCCCTGCTGGTCGGCGTCGCCGTTTCGACTTTCCAGGCGCAGCGCGCCGCCGCGCAGCGCGACCGGGCCGCCGCAGAAGCGCAGAAGTTCGAAACGGCCGTCGGTCTCCTGGCCGACGTGTTCAACGGCGCCAATCCCGCCCGGCATCGGGGCCAATCACCCTCGGCAGAGGACTTGTTGGCCGAAGCCTACTCACGGGTGACGGACATGGAGGACCGGCCCGGCGTTCAGGCGGCCCTTGCCGATGAGTTGGCAGCGGTCTACCTCAATCGTTCCGAGCCGGCGAAAGCGGCCGAGCTGTCGGCCCTCACAGTCAGCCAGCTCGAAGCCAGCGGAGAAACCCGCTCCGAGCACTATGCGAACAGCCTCGTGACACTAGCCACCGCCGAGAAAATGCTGGGCCGCTACCCGGAATCGGCCGAGCTGCTCGAACGCAGCTTGCATGTACAAAGGGCTCACCTCTGGTCGCCGGACGACTGGCGATACGCTTACACGCAGAACATGCTGGGTACCGCGCAGACACTGATGGGTGACTACGCAACCGCGGTCGAAACCCTCGATTCCGCCCTGCAGACTCTGCCGGCCTCTGAAGAGGCGCCGCAATGGATGCTGGGCATGGTGCTCAGCAACTACTGGGACGCGCGTGTTCTTCTGGGCGAGCGCGATGCCGCCCGCCAGTCACTGCTGGACTGGAGCGCACGGAACCTGCCGGGCGCACCGGAGGAGTCCAGTGCCGAAGTGGCCGGCAGCCTGGGCCTCATTGCATTGTTCGACGAACGCTACGGCGACGCCCAGCTGAGATTCTCCCAGGCAGCGGAAAGGCTGGGGAGCGTGTACGGGCCGGGACATCCCGATGTCGTTTTCTTTCGCGAACGCGCGAGTTTCTCTAGCCTGCTCGCCGACAGCAACGCCAAGCTTCCGGAACAACTAGGCGATCCGGCGATTCACGCAACGATGGATGAGGCAAAACTCCCCGACGGTTCGACCGGGCTGGAAATCGGCAATCAGCGCCTGAGCTTGACGCCCTACCTCGCTGCCGCTCACCGCCGTGCCTGGTTCGAGCGCACTGCCCGCGCTTTCCCCGATCACCCGTTGCCCGACCGGCTACTGTGGCACACGCATCTGCTGCTGCGCGCCCTCGCCGCGCATCTGGCCGGACTTGAAGCCCCTGCGCGCGATGCTCTGGGCGCAGCGAACGCGACCAATCTTTACGACACGCCCGCGGCCCGATCCAATCGACAGCTTCAGAGCCACCTGAGCGCCTACCTGGTCGAGCGTGATGACGGCCGATGCGAGACATTGCGCGACGCCCTGGAAAGCGCTTACTCGGTAGAGCTGGTCATCATCGGACGGGGCCTATCCTGCAGGACATCCCCAGACGTTGGTCGCCAGGAGAGATCGACGTCCGTCGAGCAAGCCGACTAAACGTCCAACGGGGCGTCCCGGATGGAGTCGGGCTGGGCCATATGCGTCGTTGGTTGGGACCTTTAAAGCCGAGGGGAAAGCGCAGCATAAGCTCGCTTGCCCTTCAATCCTGGCGCTTCCCTTAGGACCGCGGAATTCCCCAGCACGCCCGCTGCGTCGCCGATGGCTGTCCGGTTTTCGCACGGCGATGCGTACCCGACGTGTTAATCCGAAAAAGGGGATTCCCATGCGCATCCACTTCGCCGCCTTGCTCATCTTCTTCACGGCCGACCTCTCGGCCGACGCCCAGCGATCGACCGAGCAGATTGGAAACGAGATTTTCGAGGTCTGGCACGAATCGGGCGATGATTTCGCCATGTATTGCAAAGAGCCTTGCGACGCTGAGGACGAGCAGATTAGGACTTATCACCGGAACTTCAGGGAACTGCTGCCACAGCTCATCCAGTGGCACGGCGTCGACGTTCTGGAGGAACTCAAACCGGTCGAGATTCACCTCAATGCCTCGTCGATCTGTCCACCACTAGCCGGCGCCGCGGGCTACGCCGAGATCGGCATCCACCGAGGCTGGGACCAGCAACGCGGTGTCAACTGTCTGTTCGAAGTCGAACGTGACGCCGCCAACCTCGCCACTCGCAATCAGGTTCTATCTCTGCATGAGTACGCTCATCTCATCCTCTTCCGCAGACACATCCATTCCTACGAATGGTTCCCATACTGGTCGTCATGGGACATCGTCGAGCCAACACACATGTTTGCCGATCCTTGCTCGGATTATTATGGACGGTCGACTAGAACGATCACCATGCATCGACTCTGCCGGGATTTCGGCCTTGACAAGAACGATGTACGCGCGGCCATCGTCGAGCTCGACCGCCGCTTTGGGAACGAGGAGGGCTTTTACTCCCGACGTGCCTCTAGCGGCTACACGACCAGCCTGGCTGAGCTGCGCAGCTTGATCGACGCGCAGGTTTCTGCGGATACGGCTTCGGCCTGGCTGGCCGGGGGCGCCAATGCACTTGAGATCGGCATGGAATTCACCGTCGGTCCGCATGCAGGCAGCTACGAGGCTGTCGAAGAGCATTTTCGAGTGTCGTTTCCCGATCATACTCTGCAAGGAGACCGCGCCTTTCGACTGGACGCGCTCAAAAGCATCTGGGGACAGATGCCGTTCACACATTGGCCGCGAGCATTCGCCATCGTTGCCGAGGGCAAGTCCGACTCCCCTTACACCGAAACCGTCGAATTCGAACGACCTGTCACCCTCGAGATCAGGCCACAGCCGTTCTTCCTGAATGATCAGCCCATCGAGCGTTACGACCTGCTTACACAGCACCGTACGGAATCGGGTGAGTTTTACTGGCGGCCTGTCCGCAATTCCGGGTACGACAAGCAGACCGGGATGCTACAAGCTAGAGTGCAACAGACAGGGCTTTACGCATACGGACCCTCATTCCAGGCCCCTTCAGGACTGTTCCACGACCCGAACTTCAGCGGCCATGGCTTCGACTTCCAGATGGCCGGCGATGAGGTTACCGTCATGCTCTTCACCTTCGATCCCTACGGAGATCCGCTGTGGGTGGTCGGCAGTGCCCCGCTGGGTAACGATCCTGAGGGGGATATCAGCGCGGTGCAGATGGATCTGCGGATCCAGCGCCTCGATGAAGAGACAGGTCAGCTCAGTAGCCTGCATGCCGGTTCGGCCAGCTTCCAGTTCTATGGCAGCTGGGGCGCGGCGGGTTGGACCATCCGGGCCAACGCCGAACTGAACCTCGGCAAGCTCACGGATTTCAAAACAGTCGCAATGAATCTTCGCCCGCTGCCGTTCGGGAGCTCGATCGCCGCGGAGCAACAGGTCACCGGCCGCTGGCACGAGCCGGCTGGTTCAGGGTGGGGCCTGGCCATCGACCGAAGAGGCGACACCGAAGTCTCCGTCGCCTATTTCTACGACGAGAACGGCCAGCCACGCTGGACGATCGGATCTCGCCCGATCTCCGATGACACCACGCCGCTCGACGCAGTCACCGGGTACTGCCTGGGTTGCCCCAATGTCGGCACGACGACCGCCGCCGCGGGCATTGTGCAGTACGAGTTCGAAGAGGATGGCCGACGCGGCCGGGCCTCGATCGATGTCGCCTGGCCGAACGAACACGCCCCATCGTGGCGACGTGAAGACGCGGACATCATCCCGCTGAGCAACCCGCCGCTGTATCGTGTCGACCCCAACCCGACGACTGCGCGGGGCACCAAGCAGGCCCCCTCAACGCTCTCGGCCCCGGATTCGGTGACCCCCGAGATGGAACTCGCAACACCTTTCGAAGACTGCGCCATGCCGCATGCTGCACCGTCGTCCGCCATTGGTCATCCGGGAAGGCTCACGAACTCGACCCACTGACCCAGGCTGGCCCTTCCTTGCCACAACACAGTCGAACGATCAGAAGAACAGTCGATCAACTGCGAACATATCGAATGGAGAACTCATGAACAACAATAGCTTCAGCACCCCTCTTGCCACTTTCTTCGGAATCATCCTGCTTTCCGCCGTTGGATCGGCCTCTGCTCAGACCGTCGAGAAAAGCATTTCGATCAGCCCCTTTGGCGCCTCGTTGTCTGACAATGCTCAGATGCTGCGTGGTTTCAGGGCAGGGATCTTAATGGACGATCCCGCAGGAAACCCCGACAATCGTAGTAGCTTCTACTTTGGGTTCACGATCCCGGAAGACTTCGCGCCCGGTTCCATGCCTGTCGTTAGGATTATCTGGAGTACCGGAGGAGAATCGTGCAACCTCAACTTGCGCAGCAACGCATTGACGCGCCATGACGTCGACGGCGGCCCGTCGGACACCGGCTCTCTGTCCTCCAATTCAGGCTTGCCGTTGGTCTCCAATGACACTTCTGAGCATGGCAACACAGCAATCTATACGCCCGTCTCGGTTGGCGTCTTCGCACCGGGCGACGCTGTCACGGCCAGCCTGTTCCGCTCCGAGGTCAACGATACATGTCCCAACGTTGTGATTCACGGAATCGCGGTTGTCTACGATTCGCTAGGACCGCTCGTTTTTCAAGACGCCTTCGAAAACTAGTCAAAACGCATACCGGGTAGCGCCGCTGCCGTGTGCGATCCAGGCGTCGACGTTATTCAGTTCGCTTCACTAACCACTGATCGTCAGCGTTGGCCTACAGAGAACCGGGACACCAGAGAACCGGTGGAGAATCAGGACGCCCATGATTTTCGGAAATGTTCATGGGTATCCTGGTTTCTCCCAGCTCCCAAGCCACCATCGGCTGAGGAAAGAGCAACTCAGTTGTGAATTCTGTGGGTGATGAGATGGACGCCTCCCCTTCTTACTCGGCGTCGCGATGCGCCACACTGGTTAGACGTAACCACCAGTCAGATCAAGAGGAGGCGTCCGTCATGCATATTAAAG
>JAASTB010000126.1 GCA_021767625.1 Wenzhouxiangella sp. | reverse complement strand
TTGCCGGCGCAAGGCGGTTGCGGCCACCCGGCAGCTCGCCAAGCGGCAGTTGACCGCTTTGCGGAGAATGTCGGGGGCGTTGTGGCACGATTCGCTGCAAGATCGTACAATTGAGTTGATTTTCAGGCAGGTAGGTGACTTTTTTGCACGACATCGAGTCGCGCAGACGACCGATTGACTGTGCCCCGGCCCCCGGCCGGTTCCCGACCTGGCGTCGACCCCATAAGAATTATTAACAGGCCAAGAAGAACTTCCAAGGAGAGTCAAGATGTCCAAGGGTCAGTCGTTGCAGGATCCGTTTCTCAATGCATTGCGCCGCGAACGCGTTCCGGTCTCGATCTTTCTCGTCAACGGCATAAAGCTGCAGGGACAGATCGAATCGTTCGACAATTTCGTGGTGTTGCTGAAGAATTCGGTCAGCCAGATGATTTACAAGCATGCCATTTCCACCGTCGTGCCGGCTCGCAACGTGCACATCGGTGACCTGGCGGAGGATGAGCAGCCCTGATAGAAGATTTCGCGCCGGCCGTTGCCGGCGGCGCCTCCAGGACCTTGTTGCTGCATCCGGTTCTCGGGCCGGATTCGGGCGAGGAATCGCGCACCGAGTTCCGCCTGCTGGCCCGTTCGGCCGGTCTCGAGGTGGTCGATGAAGTGCTCGCCCCGCGAGACGCACCCGATCCCAAGTACCTCGTCGGCAGCGGCAAGGTCGATGAAGTGCGTGAGCGAGCCGAGGCGAGCGAAGCGCAGCTGGTGCTCGTCAACGGCAGGCTCAGCCCGGTCCAGGAGCGAAACCTCGCGCGCAGTCTCAAGCGCGGCGTGCTCGATCGGACCACCCTGATTCTCGACATCTTCGCCCAGCGAGCCCGGTCTCACGAGGGCAAGCTGCAGGTCGAGTTGGCGCAACTGCGTCACCTGTCGACGCGGCTGGTCCGCGGCTGGACCCACCTCGAGCGACAGCGCGGCGGTATCGGCATGCGCGGGCCGGGTGAAACCCAGCTCGAAACCGACCGCCGCCTGCTCGGCAATCGTATCCGGCAGCTGACCGCCCGGTTGGAAAAGGTGCAGCAGCGACGCGAGCAGGGACGGCGTGCGCGCAATCGAAGCGAAGTGCCGCTCGTGGCGCTGGTCGGCTACACCAATGCCGGCAAGTCGACCCTGTTCAACCGGCTCACCTCCGGCGAGGTGATGGCCCGCAATCAGTTGTTCGCCACGCTCGATCCCACGGTCCGTCGAATCGAGGGCCTGGCCGGCTCTTCGGTGTTGATGTCCGACACCGTCGGTTTCATCCGCGAGCTGCCGCACGAGCTCGTGGCCGCTTTCCGCTCCACGCTGGAGGAAACGCTGTCGGCCAGCCTGGTCGTGCACGTCATCGACGCCGCCGACCCCGACCGGCTGCAGCAGCAGTCCGTCGTCGAGGAAGTGCTCGACGACATCGGGGCGGGGGAGCTGCCGATGCTCAAGGTTTTCAACAAGGTCGACCTCACAGAGCGCGGCCCGGGTTTGGAGCGCGATGCCGCCGGCCGGATCACTGCCGTGTGGCTGTCCGCCGAGAGTGGCGAGGGCCTCGAGGATCTTGCCGCCGCACTGTCGGAGCGCCTGGCCGAGGGCCGGATTCGGCGGGAAATCCACGTGCCGGTCGAAGGGCAGCGCTTGCGTTCGCGGCTGTTCGACCTGGGCGTGGTGATCGACGAGCAGATCGAGGACGACGGATCGAGCCGACTGGAAGTCGATCTCGACGAACGGGACGCCCGGAAACTCGCCCGCCTGCGGGGGGCGGATGGACAACTGGCCGAGCAACTCCTGTTAAACTAAACGATTCCGAGCATCGGGCGCCGCGGCGGCTTATCTGCAGCGAGTGAACGGGGCCGGCGCGTGGCCGGTTCACGAACCGGCGCAAGGACGAAATCACGGAGACATCAATGCCCTGGAACGAACCCGGACGCGGCAGCGGCGGCGGAGGCGATCGTGACCCCTGGAAAGGGGGCAACGGCCAGCAGCCGCCCGACCTCGACGAAGTGTTTGCCAATGTGCAACGGCGCCTGAAGAAGATCATGGGCGGTGGCGGCGACGACGGCGGCGGCCGAAAAGGCGGCTCGGGCGGCGGCTCGTTCGCCCCCTTCATCGGCCTGGTCGTCCTCTTGCTCGTCATCTGGATCGCCTGGAGTTCGGTGCACATCATCGACGAGTCCGAGCGAGGCGTGGTGCTGCGCTTCGGCGAGTACAACCGCACGGTTAACCCGGGCCTGAAGTTCACCCTGCCTCAGCCGATCGAGGAAGTGCAGAAGGTCAACGTCAGCCGGGTGCGTTCGCTGGAGAACTCCAGCCGCATGCTGACCGGCGACGAGAACCTGATCGACCTGGCCTACGCGGTTCAGTATCGGGTGGTGACGCCGGAGGACTTCCTGTTCAACGTCTCGCAGCCGGAAGTCTCCCTGTCGCATGCCGCCGACAGCGCCATTCGCGAGATCGTGGGCACCAACAACATGGATTTCATCCTCGAGATCGGTCGCGGCCAGATCGCGCTCGACACCCAGGCGTTGCTCGAGGAGATCATCGCGCGCTACGAGGTCGGTATCGAGGTGACGTCGTTCAACCTGCAGGAAGTCCGGCCGCCGTCGCAGGTGCGCCAAGCATTCGACGATGTCGTGCGTGCCCGCGAGGACCAGATTCGCTTCGCCAACGAGGCGCAGGCCTACGCCAACCAGGTGGTGCCCGAGGCCCGCGGCCGGGCCGCGCGCATTCTCGAGGAAGCGGAAGGTTACCGTGATGCCAAGATTGCCGAGGCCACCGGTGAGGCCGATCGCTTCGTCGCGCTGCTCGGCGAGTACGAACAGGCGCCCGAAGTCACCCGCGAACGCCTCTACATCGAGACGCTCGAGACGGTGTTCGGACGCTCCGCCAAGATCCTGATGGACGCCTCCTCGAGCAACAACATGCTTTACCTGCCGATCGACCGACTGGGTCAGGGTGGTTCGTCGATGTCGCCGCCGCCACCGATGTTGCCGCAGGACGACCAGAGAGGCTCGGGCACGACCCAGCCCCAGGATGATCCACGCAGCCGCAGTGGCCGGGAGGGTCGTTGAAATGAGATTGCTTATTCCCATCGTGTTGATCGCGCTCGTGGTCGTCGGTCTCAGCAGCCTGTTCATCGTCAAGGAGACCGAGTACGCCATCAGGTTCCGCCTCGGTGAGGTGGTGCAGGCCGACTACGAGCCCGGCCTGCACCCGAAAGTCCCGTTCATCAACAATATCCGCAAGTTCGACAATCGTCTGATGACGATGGACATGCGGCCCGAGCAGATGAACACCGCCGAGCAGAAGTTCGTCGAAGTCGACTACTACGTGAAGTGGCGCATCATGAACCCGCGCGACTACTACGTGGCCACGCGGGGTGATCAGGTGTTCACCCGCGCACGACTGGCTGAACTGATCCGAAACGACCTGCGCGACGAGTTTGCCCAGCGCACGCTCAGCGAGGTCGTCTCCGAGCAGCGCCGGGAGATGATGGAGGCGTTGGTGGTTCGCGCCGACCAGCGCTTCGAGGATTTCGGTATCGACGTCATCGACGTGCGCATCAAGCGCATCGAGCTGACTGACGAAGTGCTCAGTTCCGTGTTCGACCGCATGGAGACGCAGCGGACCGAATATGCCAACGAGCTGCGTTCACTGGGTCGGGAAGAGGCCGAGCGGATTCGAGCCGATGCCGACCGCCGGGTCCGCATCCTGCTGGCCGAGGCCCAGCGGGACGCGCAGCGCCTGCGCGGTGAGGGTGATGCGCAGGCAGCGGCCATCTATGCCGAGGCGTTCAACCAGAACCGCGACTTCTATTCCTTCTGGCGCAGCCTCGAGGCTTACAACACCAGCATCGGAACGCAGAACGACGTCATGCTGCTCGACGCCGAGTCGGACTTCTTCCGCTACCTGGACAAGCAGCAGGACTAGCCATGTGGGGCGACCTGTTGCTCGCCGGCAGCCTGGTGCTGATCATCGAGGGCCTGATGCCCGCGATCAGCCCTTCTGGCTGGCGGGACATGGTCGCGAGGGCCTCGCAACTGCCCGACCGCAGCCTGCGGGCGGGCGGCGTGGCGCTTATCGTCATCGGCGCGGTGATCTTCCACCTCGCCGGCTGAAATCAATTTCTTAGGATAGCCAATGTCTCGATCCGTCGTGATTCTCGGCACCCAGTGGGGCGACGAGGGCAAGGGCAAGATTGTCGATCTGCTCGCCCACGACGCCGATGCCGTGGTGCGTTTCCAGGGCGGGCACAATGCCGGCCACACCCTCGTGGTGGGCGGCGAGAAGACCGTCCTGCACGTCATTCCTTCCGGAGTGCTCACCGATCGCGCGCGCTGCCTGATCGGCAACGGCGTCGTCGTTGCGCCGCATGCGCTGATCACCGAGATTCGGGGCCTCGAGGACAAGGGGATCGACGTTCGCTCGCGCCTGGGTATCTCACCGGCCTGTCCGGCGATCCTGGGCTTTCACGAGGCGCTCGATCGCGCCAAGGAGCTGGCCCGCGGCAAGAAGGCCATCGGGACCACGGGTCGCGGTATCGGCCCGGCCTACGAGGACAAGGCCTCGCGCATGGGGCTGCGCCTCGCGGACCTGGCCGACCCCCGGCGGTTGGAGGAAAAGCTCGGTGGGCTGGTCGATTACTACAATTTCCTGTTGACCGAGTACTACAACGCCGAGCCCGTCGACGGGCACCGAATCGCTGACGAAGCCGCCGCCATGGGCGAAGAACTCAAGCCGATGTTCGCCGACGTCACCGGCGAGTTGCACGAACTCCGTCGCGACAATCGCGCCATCCTGTTCGAAGGCGCCCAGGGCAGCTTGCTCGACATCGACCACGGCACCTATCCCTTCGTGACCTCCTCGAACACCACAGTCGGGGGCGTCATGACCGGTGCCGGCGTCGGGCCGGGCGATATCGACTACGTGCTGGGCATCACCAAGGCCTACACCACGCGCGTGGGCTCGGGTCCGTTTCCGACCGAACTGCACGACGACGACGGCCGGCTCATGGCCGAGCGCGGCGTCGAGTTCGGCGCCACCACGGGCCGCCCCCGCCGCTGCGGCTGGCTGGACGCGGTCGCGCTCAAGCGCATGGTTCGCATCAACGGTGTGACCGGGCTGTGCATCACCAAGCTCGACGTGCTCGACGCCTTCGACCGCGTGCGCATCTGCGTCGACTACGACGGCGTGGAGGGTTTCCCGGTGGGCGCCGAGGAGTGGGAACGCGCCACGCCCATCTACGAGGACATGCCGGGCTGGGACGCCTCCACGCAGGGGCTGACCGACCAGGGCAGGCTGCCGGCCGAAGCCCGCGCCTACCTCGACCGCCTCGAGGAACTGATCGAAGCGCCGGTGCATATGCTCTCCACCGGCCCCGAACGCGACGCCAACGTTATCCTGCGGCACCCATTCTCAGGCTGAGTGCCGGTTTCGGGTTCACGCCAAGGCGCCAAGGCGCGAAGTTCGCCAAGAAGGTAAAAATCAAGGAATGATGGGGCTGTGATTCCGGAAGCGCCCAGGAATTCATTGAGAATACAGTTTCATTCTCTTAGCGTCCTTGGCGCCTTTGCGCCTTGGCGTGAACCAGACAACACCTGAAGAGAAGCGCCCATGCTTGATCCACAGCTGCTCAGACACGATCTAGACGACGTCGCCGCCAAGCTGGCGCGGCGTGGTTATCACCTCGACATCGAAAACTATGCCTCGCTGGAGGCGCGCCGCAAGGAACTGCAGACGAAGACCGAGGAGCTGCAGGCCGAGCGCAACCGGCGTTCGAAGTCGATCGGTCAGGCCAAGGCCGCCGGCGAGGACATCGAGCCGCTGCTGGCCGAGGTCGGCCAGCTCGGCGACGATCTCAAGGCCGCCAGCGAGGAGCTCGAGCAACTTCGCCACGAGCTCGAACGCGTCCAGCTCGACATGCCCAACCTGCCGGACGAATCCGTGCCCGACGGCGAGGACGAATCCGACAATGCCCTGTTGCGCAGCTTCGGCGAGCCGACCGAGCTGGACTTCGAGCCCCGCGACCATGTCGAGATCGGCGAGATGCTCGACGGCATCGACTTCGAGCTGGCCGCCAAGCTCTCCGGCAGCCGCTTCGCCGTTCTCGGCGGTCAGGTCGCCCGCCTGCACCGGGCACTCGCCCAGTTCATGCTCGACCTGCACATCGGTGAGCACGGCTACCGGGAAATGTACGTTCCCTATCTCGTCAATGCCGAGGCGATGAAGGGCACCGGCCAGCTGCCCAAGTTCGCCGACGATGCCTTCGCCATCGACGACGATCCGGCCCGCTACCTGATTCCGACCGCCGAGGTGCCGCTGACCAACCTGGTCGCCGACGAGATCGTCGACGCCGACCGGCTGCCGCTCAAGTTCGTTGCCCATACGCCCTGTTTCCGCCGTGAGGCCGGGGCCTACGGCAAGGACACCCGCGGCATGATTCGCCAGCACCAGTTCGACAAGGTCGAGCTGGTCCAGATTGTTCGGCCCGAGGACTCCGAGGCCGGCCTGGAAGCGCTGACCGGCCACGCCGAGAAGATACTTCAGGCCCTCGAGCTGCCGTATCGCGTCATGACCCTGTGCGCCGGCGACATGGGCTTTTCGGCCCGAAAGACCTACGACCTGGAGGTCTGGCTGCCCGGCCAGAATGCCTACCGAGAGATTTCGTCGTGCTCGAATTTCGGCG
>JAASTB010000008.1 GCA_021767625.1 Wenzhouxiangella sp. | reverse complement strand
GTCGTGACAGGTTTGTTGCTGGTTGTTGCCTGGCTGACTCTGCCCCTGGTCAACGATGTCGCCTGGTGGGCCACTTTCGGCATCTACGCCGCCGCAGGCACCGTCTGCGTTATCGGGATTCGGCGCATTGCCACGCGATCCTCGGCCGGGGCGGCGTCGTGAGGGGCTGCCTGGCCCCTCGCCATTCGGGCGCCGGTCAGTCGCAGTCGGCCAGTTTCGGGGTGGTCAGTCGTTCGAGCGCGTAGCCGCCGTTGCCCCAGCGCCCGTCGTTGCTGCTGTAGCTGAGTTCAGCCTGTGATTCGTCGTCGAAGGCGATCGTGAGACTGCCCCAGTCTTCCGGCACGACAGCGCTCGGATCGAAGGCCTGGCCGAATTCTCCGCCTGTGGGGCGGATCATTTCGTCGATGTGAATGGTCAGGCTGTCATCGAGTGTGCCTGCGCCGGTCAGCCATGCCTGTACGTGGGCGCCAGGCACCCAGGTGAACCAGTAGACCGCGGCCCGCCGGTCCGGAAGGATCTCGACGACGAAGCCGTCGGATTCGATGTCCGGGTTGTGCCAGACTCCCGAAAGGCGGGGAAGCTCGTCGTCGTCGCAGCGGGTGCCGTTGAGCCGTGTCAGCGCGACGTGGTTGACCCGCAGCCCGGTGGGCTGTGGGACATAACCACTGCTCGAGGTGTTGATGTCGTAGACCTGCAGACCGCTTAGGCTGCCGTCTTCGAGGAGATCGTAGCGCAGTTCCCCGCGAACGGGATAGTCGAAGACGCGCCCGCCGTCCGTGGTTGGAAAGCTCTCGGGCCGGATCAAATCGAAGTGGAGCCCGGGCCGCTCGGAGTCGGTGTCCGGAATCATTCCGGTCAGCCACATCTGCCGGCCCCATTCGGTGTAGGTAAACCAGTACACGTAGGCCTGGTCGTTGTCGAGCAGATGCATGGTCGTGCCTTCCCCGGAACGCGCGGGCTCGAAGCGCGACCCCGAGACGGAACGATGGACGGGCTGCCGGGCACGTCCAAGGCACAGTTCGTAGCGAACCCCGACGTGGTATTGCGAGAGCCACTCGTGGAGTTCGACCGACTCTGCGGGCTCGAGATCGTTCCAGCAGAGGTTCAGTCCGCCGACGGTGTACCGGGTCGGGGAAAGATTCGTGATCGCAGTCAGGCTGGAAGGGATTTCGCCGCTGAAGGCGTTGCCGGAAAGGTCCAGACTGTAGAAACGATCTTCCAGCATCAGGTCGACAGGTAGCGGCCCGGTGAACTCGTTTTCGGCGAGGTCAAGGCCGGTCAGTCGGTCCGCGTCGAGCGCGGCGGCCGCGTTCGCCAGGCCGCCATCGATCGCGTTGCCGGACAAGTCGATCCGCCTGAGCCGCAGGAGAGAGCTGGCCCAGCTTTCCGGTACGGGTCCATCGAAGAAATTGTCCGACAGATCCAGCGTTTCGAGCGGAAAGGGGATGAGAATCACTGCCCCCCTGAACGGGTCGGGTAGCTCACCGGTGAATCGGTTCGCGCTGAGGTCGACGCTCCGGATCTCGGGTGGCACCAGCACCAGGTTTCCGCCGATCGCGTTGCCTGAGAGGTCCAGACGATGGGAAAAGAGGCTGCCCAGAATCTCGACGAGGTCGGCGTCAAGCTCGCCCTCGAGGCCGTTGTTCTGGAGCTCCAGTCCGTAGAACCGTTCGTCCCCGGTTGACTCGAGGCAAGCTATGCCGAACCAGTCGCAGGGTTCGGTTTCGGGATCGAGCCAGCCATCGTTGCGCTCCCATTCATCGCCGTTCATGGCGGTGTAGAACTGCTCCAGGCCCTCCCGTGCCGAATCCGTTTGGCCGAATGCGGCATTGCCGAGCAGGATCAGTGAGAGAGCGAACAATGCAGAATACCGGGTCATTGCGAAAGTCCTATTGATTAACTGCCATCACCACAGTCGGCGAGTTTCGGCTTCGCCAGGCGTTCGATGGCGTAATCGCCGGAGCCGAATTCGGCCAGCTCGGAGTCCCAGGCCACGCGGCCGGAGCCGTCATCGAAGAATTCCAGCCTCAGGCTGCCCCAGTCGACGTGATCGATTTCGCTGGCGTCGAAGTCCGGGCCGTGGGCCGTGCCCACTGGTTGCACCATGTTTTCGAAGTCCACGAATGCCACGGGTTCACCGGGCGGCGGTGTTCCTGTGATCGGTGTTTCAAACGCCGCGCTGCCGGTGATCCAGGCCTGGTGACCCGATTCGTCGGGCCGGTAGGTGAACCAGTAGACGACGGCGCGGTCGTCGGGCAGCGCTTCGACGATGAAGCCTTCGCCGGAGCGGTCGGGGCTGAACCAGGCTCCCGAGTAGTCCTGGAAACTCGACTGGTTGTCGCAACTGGTGCCGGCCAGGCGCGTGAGTTGTACTTGCCCCATGTACTGAGAGATCGGCGTTTCGGTAGCCGCGGCGGTCATCTCCTGGTCGGTCTGGAGTTGCTGCTGCCCCGTCCAGGCCATTCCGATGATGCCGAAAGCATCGTGCGGATAGCTGCTGGGATCAGGCAGGCCTTGTGCGAATTGGCCGCCGCGCGGCGCGAATACCGGCACCTTGTCGAAAGACGGGTCCTCGAAGGTGCGGCTGCCAGACAACCAGCTCTGCCGGTTGGGCGGATCGTCGGCCGGCGCATAAGTGAACCAGTGGACCATGGTCTGGCCGTCCTCGAGTTGCATGATCGAGAATCCCTCGCCTGGTCGTTCCGGGTTGTACCAGGAACCACTGGTTACGGCGCCGGGCGTGACCAGCGACTTGCCCAGGCATTGCTGGGGATCGCCGTAGTGTTCTGCGGCCAGCCATGATTCGACGGATTCGTCAGCGGCCTGCAGGTCGTTCCAGCACAGCGTCAGCCAGCCGTCGATGCCCTTGGAGAAATCGGCGGCCTCGGCCTGGATGTCTCCGGAGAAATCATTGTCGCGAAGATCCAGCAGGACGCCGGCATCGGCGGCATCCGGATTGCCGGGAGATAGTTCGTCGGCCATCGCCGAAAGTGCCGGAATGATGCTGCCGGTGAACGCATTGCCCGCCAGGTTGAGCTCCTCGTCGAGCGCCAGCCCGGAAAGCCAATCCGGCAGGTCGCCCGAGAGTTCGTTGTGAGACATGTTGATTCGGGCGAGCATGGTCCTGTTTGCAAGACCCTCCGGCAAGCCGCCCGTGAGCTGGTTGCCCGACACTTGTACGCCCAGGAGCGAGGGGGCCGAGCTCTCGGACAGATCGAAGCCGGTCAGCCGGTTGTCGGCGAGATCGATCAGCATGAGGTTCGGCAGGCTTTCGGGTGCGATGGTCCACTCGCCTTCGAGCTGATTGTTCTCGGCGAAAAAGAAGCGCATGCCCGCGGCGTCGCTCAGCGAGGCCGGCAAGCTGCCCGAGAGGTTGTTGTAGCTCAATACCACTGCGTACTGGTCGAGATCGTCGAAGCACTCGATGCCGTACCAGTCGCATTCCGTGCCCGGCTCTCCGAGCCAGTTGTCGTTCTTGATCCACTCGTCGCCGTGGGTGGATTCGTAGAGGTCGATCAAGGCCTGCCGGTCCGCTTCGGGCAACTGTGCCTCGACCGATGTGCTGGTCATGCCGAGCGAAAGCGCCAGAATGGTCGTACAGGCCAGCCCCGACCAGAGCCGAGGCGGGTTGTTGAATGAATGCATGGTTTTCCTCCCACACTGCAAAAAGATGATCCCTTCCCGTGGCTAGAGTCTAAGAGCGGGAATGTCAGGCGCCGGTTTCGGGCTCGTAAAACCATGGTTAATCGAGGCGCGGGCCCGGCGACGATCAAGGCCCGCAGTCGGCCAGCTTCGGGGTGGCGAGGCGCTCGATGGCGTAGTCACCGGAGCCGTAACCGTCGAGCTCACTGTTCCAGAACACGCGGCCGTGGTCTTCGTCGGTGAACCGGATGGTGAAATCGCCCCACTCGACTCTGCGTACGTCGGCGGGGTCGAACTGCGAGCCGAACTCGGCGCCGACGGGCTGGAAGAGGGTCATTTCGGCCTGGGTTTCCCAGGGTGGGGGTGGGTCGACGATGAGGTCTTCGTCCGGGAAGCGGCCGCTGCCGACCATCCAGGCCTGGTGCCCCGATTCGTCCGGCTTGTAGGTAAACCAGTAGACGACGATTCGATCATCGGGCAACACTTCGACAACGAAGCCCTCGCCCGCGCGCTCGGGGTTGTACCAGGCGCCGGCGTACTGCTGGTAGGGGCTTTGCGTCTCGCAGGTGGTGCCGGCCAGGCGCGTGAGCCGATCGTGCTCGAGGCGCTGGCTGTCGTATTCATAGCTGCACCCGCCCGTAATGCAGATGCCGCCGCGGAGGAACTCGTAGAAGAACCGGCTTTCATCTTCGTCAACGCGATCCTGCCGAATGGTGTAGCTGCCCGTGTAGTCGCGGCGAGCGCTGCGGTTAAACCCGAATGAAAATCGGCCGCCTTCCGGGGCTGCAAGCCGGATCGGTCCGAACGACTGTTCGTCGGGCTCGACGATCCCGACCAGCCAGAGTTGCTCATCGGGCCGCCAGCCCAGGTTGCCGTAGGTGAACCAGTAGACCATCACTCGGCCGTTGTCGAGCATCATCTGGGTCAGCCCTTCGCCGCTGCGTTCGGGGTCGAACCAGGATCCGCCGACGCCCGGATCGATGGCGTGGCGTGCTTGGTCGATGCAGGACCCCAATTCCCGGCCTCTGTGGACCTGGGCGTCTTCGATCGCTTCACGCTCAGCCGTGCTGATCTCAAGCTCGTTCCAGCACAGATCCAGGCCGCGCAGCCCGAACTGCTCGATTACGTCACCGTAGGTGTTGGGCCAGTAGCCGTTATTGAAGCGGGAGAATTCGAGATTGTCCGGCAAACCGCCGCTGAAGGCGTTGTCGGCGGCGAGCAGCCAGTTGCCCGACCAGTCGGGGGCGCGCAGCCATTCGAACGCCGGCGCGATCGATCCGGTGAAATCGTTGTTGCCGATATCGATCGCCATGAGTTCGAGTTGACCGACCGAGGCCGGCAAGTCGCCGGACAATTCATTGCCGGAGAGATCGAGTGTGTCCAGGGGCATCGTCGACAGCCACTCGGGCCAGTTACCGGACAGCCGGTTTTTACCGAGATCGAGATGGGCGAGGTCGAGTGCGGCCAGGCCGGCCGGCCAGGATTCGATCTGATTGCCGGATGCATCGAGACGGGCGAGCGACTGGGAACCGCTTTGGTCCAGCCCCGTGATTCCCGCCAGGGCGTTGTCCGAGAGATCGAGCTCAAGCAGGTCCGGCGGAAGCGTCGCCAGATCGATCGAGCCCGCCAGCCGGTTGTCCGAGAGATCCAGACCTGTCACGCGCTTGCCTTCCAGCCACGCCGGCGGCGGAAGGTGGTCGAGCCGGTTGTCGGAGAGGTCGAGGCTCACGGGGTCGGTTTGCCCACCGGACTCCGACGTCCCGATTCGGTATCCCGAGAATTGGTTGCCGCTGAGGTCCACTCCTGTGCCTTTTCCAAGCGCCAGCAGCCATTGCGGGATGGTGCCGGTGAAATGGTTGTCGTGCACAGCCAGGAAGCGAAGTCGGGGCAGCCCCCAGGGCGTATCCGGCAGCGGGCCGCTGAGCCTGTTGTCGCTGAGTACCAGCTCGGTCAGCTCGGACAGGCCGGCGAGGGATTCGGGTAGCTGTCCACTGAGTCCGTGCCAGCGCAGATCGAGGAAATCGACCCGCCGCTGGCCGTCGACATCCCGGCAGTGGACGCCTTCCCAGGCGCAGTGGTGCCGGTCGGTGAGCCAGTTGTCCTGCTCACGCCAGTTCTCGCCGCCGGTGGCCCGGTAGAGCGCGACCAGCGCGTCTCGCTCCGGTTCGGACTGGGCGCCTGCCTGGGCCCAGGGCAGCAGGAAGGCAAGGGTCGCGAGACGTCGAATCGTGGTTGCTCGCTGCATCGCTGATCTCCGGATTTGGCGTGGCTTTATGGCCGCCGACGGGGCGATGCCGGGCTACTCGCACTCGGCCAGCATGGGAGCGGCCAATCGCTCGATCTGGAATTCGCCCGAGCCAAAGTCGTCGATGACGCTCTCGAACTGTACCTCGCCGGTGCCCGGTACGCCGAAGTCGATCGTGAGCTCGCCCCATTCCACCGGATCGACGTCTCCGGGATCGAAGTCCGGGCCGTAGCTTGCGCCTTGGGGCTGGCGGAGCGTGACCGTGAGTTGTGCCGGGTTTTCTTCCGTGATGGCGGAAGGCACAAAGGACATTTCCCCGCTGCCGACCATCCATGCCTGCTCGCCGGAGTCACCGGGCTTGTAGGTGAACCAGTAGACGACCGCGCGGTCGTCGGGCATGACTTCGATCAGGAAGCCTTCGCCGGACTGCTGCGGGTTGTACCAGGCGCCGGAATACTGCTGGTAATCGCTGCCGTTCTCGCAGGTCGTTCCGGCCAGGCGTGACAGGCGGTGGTAGTCCAGGCGATCGTCGAACAGCGGCGGCGGGCACAGACCGGGGGGTGGTACCACTTGCGGTTCCCACGGCCCGCAGGCCAGCAGGTCGTAGTAGTGGCGGTGCAGGCTGAGCGTGTCGGCGCCGACGCGGTCGGCGCGAAAGCGGCCGGTGGGCCTCACGAAGCGATAATCCTCGTCGGCCGCGATGCCTTCGCCGAAGTAACCGCGCGTCTCGCGCACGGGATCCCAGCGCAGCCACCTCTCGCCGGCGTGGCCCAGCTCGAACAGCCACTGCTGCCGGCCCTGGCTGTCGAAGCCGAAGCTGTAGAGAAGGGGCGCGCCCTGGTCGAGGATCATCAGCGAAATGCCCTCGCCGGAGCGGCCGGGGTGATACCAGCTGCCGCTGACGGAGGCGTCGACGGGCACCCTTTGCCGGCCCAGGCAGGCCTCGAAGTCCGTTGAGCCGACGTGGCGTGCGGCGATCCAGTCCCTCACGGCGGGGTCTGCGACCAGGAAGTCGTTGTAGCACAGGTCGAGCCCGGCGCCGACGTTGCTGTCGCCGCGTTCGGCCAGCCCCCGTGCGTTGGTGATGTCTTCGCCCAGCTCGGCGGCGAAGCGGTTGCCGTTGAGGTAGAGAAAGCTCTGCTCGAAACCGTGCATGGCCGCGAAGGCATGTTCGGCGCCGGCGTCGAGGCGATTGTCGGAAAGCTCGAGGCGGCGCAGCTGCAGGCGGTCCCAGCCGGCGGGTACGGCGCCTTCGAAGTCGTTGCGGGACAGGCGGAGTCGCTCGAGTTCGATTTCGGGCAATTCCGCGGGCAGATCGGGCAGGCTGCCGCTCAGCAGGTTGCCGCTCAGGTTCACGTCACCGGTGCCCCAGGGGAAATAAGTGAACTCCCCGCGGATGGCATTGCCGCTGAGATCGAGCTCGCGGCTTGGCGTGGACGCGGGACCGTAGGTCCACAGACGTTCCTGCAGTTCGGCGGTGAGTTCCCCCTGGAGATTGTTGTCCGGCAGCTCGATGCGCCCGATCCACTCGTATCCACCCGTTGCCGGCGCCTCGGTCACGCAGGAGATGCCGTACCAGTCGCAGACGTCGACGTCCGGGTCGAGCCAGCCGTCGTTGCGGTGCCATTCGTCACCGTTCATGGCCTCGTAGAAATCCGAGAGCGCTTCGACCGGCAGCGGTGGCGGCGGCGAGAGGGCCGATGCCGGGGTGCCGTGCAGCGATGCGAGAAGGATGAGGGTGGTCAGGGCGGAGAGCGCCCGGCAGCTGTTGCCTTGCATGGTGATTGCACCTCGCCAACGATTGAATGCCCCGAATCCATGGTACGAGAGCGATCGTTTACAGGCAAATGGGCGGCCCGGCGGGGTGCCGGGCCGCAGGGGCCGGCTTTCAGGGTTGTGCGTCGCCGCAGTCGGCCAGCATCGGGCGTGCCAGGCGCACGATCGGATAGTCGCCGGATCCGTACTCGACCAGGTTGCTGTTCCAGTACACCCGGCCCGTGTCGGCACTGTCGAGCTCGATGCGCAGGCGGCCCCAGTCCACGGCTTCGACGGCCTCGGGGTCGAAATCGGCGCCGTATACGCCGCCGATAGGCTGGTAGAGCGGATCGACGATGATCTCGGCCGGGGATTGATCGCCCGGTTCGATCGTGCCCTGTCCGACCATCCAGGCCTGGTCGCCCGATCCGTCGGCCGTGTAGGTGAACCAGTAGACGACGGCGCGATCGTCGGGCAGCACCTCGATGACGAAGCCCTCGCCGCTGCGGAAGGGGTCGTACCAGGCGCCGGAGTACTGCTGGTGATCGCTCTGGTTGGTGCAGCTGGTGCCCGCCAGCTGGGTCAGCCGCGAGTAGTCCAGGCGGTCGGATATGGGGACGAGCGGGCAGGGCTGCGAAGTGCCGGGCGGGTCGAGCAGCGGCGGGCAGAGCGTATAGTCCCAGTAGCGCCGTTCGAAATGCATGCGGTTGGGCGACAGCCGATCGAGCCTGGCGCCCATCAGCGGGCGAACCGTGCGCTGGCCCTCGACGAAGCGGATGCCTTCGGCGAAGTCGCCGCGGGTCTCCAGCAGGGTTCGCCATTGCAGGCTTTCCTCGTGATGGAACCCGGCTTCGAAGGCCCACTGCTGGCGGCCTTCGGTGTCGAACGAAAACCAATACATCACGGGCCGGCCGCTGTCGAGCATCATCACCGTCAGTCCTTCCCCGCTGCGCGCTGAGTTGTAGAACGATCCGCTGATGCCGGGCGTCACCGTCGTGCGAGCGCGGTTGATGCAATCGAGGTACTCGCCGCCCACGTGCCGCGCGGCGATCCAGTCGTCCAGTCCGGGGTCGTCGATCTGCCAGTCGTTCCAGCACAGGTTCAGCCCGCCGAAAGTGTCGACGTCGCGCAGTTGCAGCCAGGTGTCGGTGATGCCCGGTGGCAGCGTGCCTGCGAACTCGTTGTCGGCGATGCCGAGGAAACCCGGTCCTTCGCGACCGATGGCTTCGAAGGCCGTGGCCGCGCCGCCGTCGAGTTCATTACCGGTGAGATCGAGGTTGCGAAGCCGCAATTCGCTCCAGTTGGCCGGGATCGGGCCGCTGAAGCGGTTGTTCGCCAGCCGCCAGGTATGCGGACTATCGTCGACGATCAGCGGGATGTCTTCGGCACGCAGGGCCGGCAGCGCGCCTTCGAGGCGGTTGTTGGATAAGTCCAACAGGTGAATCCCGACCGGGGCACGCCCGAGCATGCCGCCCAGGGCATTGTCGGCCAGGTCGAGTTCAGTCAGCCCCAGGTCGTCGAGGGCGGCCAGGTCTAGGTTGCCGACGAGATTGTTGCCGGGCAGTTCGATGCGGTCGATGACCTGCTGACCGCCCTGGCTTCCGCGGCAGCTGACGCCGTACCAGTCGCAGAAGTCCACTGCCGAATCCAGCCAGCCGGTGTTGTCGCGCCACTGGTCGCCGCCGGTGGCTTCGTAGAAAGCCTCCAGCGTCGGAATCGGGTCCTGGGCATGGGCCGGTGCAAGCGCGAAAAAGGCGAGGGCCGGCAGCCAGGTGCCGGGCTTGCGGACAAGACTGAAACGCTTCATCTCGAGCTCCTTGTAGAACGCCCTCGATAGCCAACTCCCCGATGGGAAAGCTAGGGCGTGCGTCGGCTTCCCGCAAGTCGTGACATACCCTGATTTCCGCCAGGCGACGCGCCAGTTATAATGGTGTGTTTACCTGCGCGACCCGACCATGTCCCGACTGACCGATGAAATCGAGCGCCGGCGCACCTTCGCGATCATCTCGCACCCCGACGCCGGCAAGACCACGCTGACCGAGAAGTTCCTGCTCTTCGGCGGGGCGATCCAGCTCGCCGGTTCGGTCAAGTCGCGCAAGGCCTCGCGCCACGCCACCTCCGACTGGATGGAGATGGAAAAGGAGCGCGGCATCTCGATTACCTCCTCGGTGATGCAGTTCCCCTACAAGGAGCGCATCGTCAACCTGCTCGACACGCCGGGCCACGCCGATTTCTCCGAGGACACCTACCGCGTGCTGACCGCGGTGGATTCGGCGCTGATGGTCATCGACTGCGCCAAGGGCGTGGAAGAGCGCACCATCAAGCTCATGGAGGTGTGCCGCATGCGCGACACGCCGATCTTCACCTTCATCAACAAGCTCGACCGCGAGGGCCGCGAGCCGATCGAGCTGCTCGACGAGGTCGAGGAGGTGCTGGGCATCGAGTGTGCGCCGGTGACCTGGCCGATCGGCATGGGCCGTCGCCTGCAGGGCATCTATCACCTGCTCCGCGACGAGATCCACCTCTACGAGTCGGGCAAGAACTACATGCGCCAGGACCCGAAGATCATCGCCGGCCTGGATTCGCCCGAAGCCGACGAGGCCCTGGGCGACATGGCCGCTGAACTCAGAGACGAAATCGAGCTGGTCAAGGGCGCCAGCCACGACTTCGACCTGGAGCGCTACCTGAAAGGCGAGCAGACGCCGGTCTTCTTCGGCTCGGCGCTGAACAATTTCGGCGTGATCCCGCTGCTCGACGAGTTCACCGATCACGCGCCCCAGCCCCAGCCGCGTGCGACCCTGGGCCGCACGGTCGAGCCGGCCGAGGAAAAGTGCACTGGCTTTGTCTTCAAGGTGCAGGCCAACATGGATCCCGCTCACCGCGACCGCATGGCCTTCATGCGCGTTTGTTCGGGCCGCTTCGAAAAGGGCATGAAGCTCCACCACGTTCGGCTCGGAAAAGAGCAGCGCACCCACGGCGCGTTGACCTTCATGGCCGACGAGCGAGCGGCCGCCGAATACGCCTATCCGGGCGACATTGTTGGGCTGCACAATCACGGCACCATCGGCATCGGCGACACCTTCACCGAAGGCGAGAAGCTGCAGTTCGCGGGCATTCCCAGTTTCGCCCCCGAGCTGTTCCGCCGCGTTCAGCTCAAGGACCCGCTCAAGCTCAAGGCCCTGACCAAGGGGCTGACGCAGCTCTCCGAAGAGGGCGCGACGCAGTTCTTCAAGCCGCTGATCGGCAACGATCTGGTCGTGGGCGCGGTCGGCCTGCTTCAGTTCGACGTGGTCGCCTACCGCCTGCAGGAGGAATACAACGTCGAGGCCGTCTTCGAGGCGGTCAACGTCTCCACCTGTCGCTGGGTGAGCGCGGAATCCGATCGCGAGCTCGAGAAGTTCCGCAACAAGAACGAGCAGCACCTCGCCGAGGACGGCGGCGGTCGCCTGGTCTACCTGGCGCCGACCCGCGTGAACCTTCAGCTGGCCGAAGAACGCCATCCCGAAATCACCTTCCGCGCCACGCGCGAAGTCAGCGTCTACGTCGACGTCGACTGAGTCCGGCGCAGGCCGGCTAGGCCTGCGTTCAGTCTGCGCGCTCAACGTAGAAGCGGTCGGTCAGGCCTTCCAGGAACGTAAGCGGCTCGGCCGAATCCCGATTCTGGCGACGCGGCCGGGGCAGCGACCCGTTGGCCTGGTAGCGATATCGCCCCCACAGTTCATCGTTTACGGTCACCCGAACCTCGTAGGCGCCCGGTGCGGTCAGTTCGCTTGCAGGCACGAAACCGTCGTTTTCGGCGCTGCGCAGGCTGAACTCGTGGGCGATCCACCAGGGTTTGGCCTGGACGATGCTCGCTGGTCGTGAGGCGCCGGCATTGTGACCATGCTGAGCGACGAGTTTGCCGTCGCGAAAGACCTCGATGACCACGATCTGGTCAGTCCACTGACCCGGCCGGGCGTCGGCATCGCGAAGGAACAGGTTGAAGGTCGGGGTCTGGCTGAGATTGCCGTTGGGCACGTAGATGTAGGCCCTCTCGGACCATGGCCCTTCGAGCAGGAAGTGGCCTTGTTCGTAGGGGTTGCTCCCGCCCGCACTGACGACCTTGAAGTCCATCTTCCAGAAAGCCTGGCCGTCGATCATCCAGGTGGCGGAATAGGCGCCGGGTGAGAGTGGTGCGGGGTCGGAGTTATTGACCGCCTGCCCGACCCAGATCGGAAAAGCCTCGCGACGGGCTTCCCATCTCACGTTCTGGACGACGTCTCCTGAGGCAGCGGTGATCCGGCTGACCAGGTAGGCGCCGGTGTCGGGGTTGTAGGCGGCGATGTGCCGCGGGTCGTTGAAGTCAGGCAGAAAGGTAAAGCGTATGCGCTCGAAAAAGCGCAGCTTGCCCTGCTCCCAGAAGACCTGATCGGACATCGACTTCAGCAGGTCGCTGTAGAGCAGGGACGGGAACGGCTGATCAGGGTCGATTCGGATCTCGTGCTGGCTGGTCAATTCGGCGTCAGGGGCGGCGTGGGCCAGCGGTGCGATCAGAATGAGGGCGAGTAGCGCCAGCCAGTGGTTCTTAGGTCGGTTCTTGAGGGTGGAGTTCATGGAAGGCTCCTGTCGTGTGTTGGGCGGATACGGATTGTTCCGTCACACACTGCAAATAGCGCGCCAGAACGATCCGGCCCAGGCAGGTGCCGTTCAACATCATGAAATCTCGTTGATTTTTTACTCTTGCACCGTCGGTGGCCGGTCTGTGATCTCCAGGAATGATCTCGTTGGCGGCAACAACGTTCTCGCTTGCGAGAATTCGTAGCCCCCGACAGGCTGGGAAGAAGGGGTGCGACCGGGCCGAGGGGCGGCCGCCTGGTTTCAGGGACGAAAGGCCTCGGGAAGGCGGTCGCGCCATCGGCGAGCCGATACCTCATCGCCACGAGCCCGGGCGAAAGCCATCGCGTTCATCAAGAGGCCGGGTGCTTCGGATCGTTCGGCGGCTTCGAGGGTATCGGCCCACAACGACTCGATCGGAGTCGAGGATGTCCCGAGTGCAAGCCAGACATGGCCCATCCGGGCACGGACTCGGTGGCAGTCCACGTGCATCCACTCGATGTTGTTTCGAGGATTGCTCAAATCGAAAGCCTCCTGCAAAAGCCGGTCGGCTTCTTCCGCGCTCCGCCACTGCGCGCGTGCCACCAGGATCTCGGCCCGCAGGCAGCCGAATTCGTACTTGTCCGCGCCCTGGGGTTCAAGCTCGAGGTAGGTGGCCAGAGCTGCGTCGGCCATTGCCTCCAGGTCGGGGCCTGGTTGTCGGGCCGTCGCATACCATTGCCGAGCGACGCCGGCCCGATTGATTCGCGCGCTCTCCCAATCCGGTCTCAACTGCAGGGTCTCGTCGAAGGCGGCGCGAGCTGCGCGCATTGCCGGCGTGGGGTCCTCGCCCGTCCAGGCGTTCCATAGACCCTGCGTCCACCAGGCCAGCCCGAGCGTGTTCAGCGGGGAGATGTAGTCGGGATGCGCTGTTGCAAGCGCGCGCAACTGTTCGACGGTGTGCCGGGTGCTTTCGGTCGGATTCTCGCCGAGCAATGAAGCCTGGTAAAGCAGCGACGTTCGCGCCATCAGCATGTTGTGGCTCAGTCGGCGGTCGTCGGGTGCGGTCTCGGCTGCGCGCTCCAACCACACCAGGCTCTGCCGGTCGGCCGCGAGCGCGCCCCGCGGATCGCCGGCGCCGGATCGGGCAGCCGAAATGGTGCTCCAGGTCACGGCAAGGTTGTTCATGACATTGACATCGTTGGGGCGTGCATGGTGAACCCGTTCCAGCCAGCGTAGCGAAGCATCGAGCGCTGCTTCCGGATCCTCGCCGGCGGCCAGTTGCTTACGGCCCAGAACCTGCAACGCCGAGCCCAGGGAGAGCTGTGCCAGCTCGTTGTCGGGGTCGACGTCCAGAGCCTGCCGAGCCTGGGCGATGGAGCGATCAAGCGGCTCGGAAAACGCCTGGCGATCTCTCCGCAGGTCCTTGGCGCGCAGCCACAGATGCATTGAAGAGGTAGCCAGCAATTCCGAGTCGTCGACAACAAGACGGAGCCCCCGGTCGCAGGCATCCCGGGTGGTTTCGACCGCCGTGGCTTCGGTCTGCATCGTGCTCAGAGACTGCCGAGCTGCCGCGATCTTGCAAGCCAATCGATAGGCCGGCAAGTAGGAGCGTGCTGTGCCGATCAACTCTTCCAGCCGGGTGTCGACCTCGGCGAGCGCCGCCAGCGCGCTCTGACCGTCGATGTTGAGGCGGTCGATGGCACCGGCCGCCTGAACCTGAAGATCCAGCAGCAGGCTCTGCCAGTCATCCGGACCCATTAACGTTCGGTCCGCTGTATCCAAACCAGGGGTGTTGGCGCCGTGCTCCAGATTTAGTGCTCGATCGAGGCGGCGCAACATATCGGCACCCAGCAATTCACGATAGGGCTCAAGGTCGCGCGTCAACCGGTTCCTTGCGTCTGCGAGCAAGCCTCCCTGAGAAGCTGTATCCGCCGTCAGCGCGAGTTCAAGTCGTCGGGCACCGAATTGCTGTAAACGGGCGCGCGCGGCGCGGTGGGCCACACTGGTGTTTCGAACGCCGCCCAGCCAGGCGCGCTCGGCGTGGTCGAAGGCGCGGGCGGGTTCGCCGATGGCATCGAGCAGGTCGGCCAGTGCGGCGTCGATGCGGGCTGCGGCGATCTCGCCCAGCCGGTCGCCGGCGTCGGCCAGACGCGTGACGGTGTCGCGGGCTCTCAGCAGGGCCGGACGCTGATCATGCAGCGGCAGCAGTTGGTCGATATACCAGTCCCCGCGGGCTCGTTCGGCCTCGGCGATCAGCTCGCTGGCTGTGTTCAGTGCGCGGCGATTCTGCTCTGTCATCATCACCAGCGATGCAGCGCCGAACAGCACCACGGCGCCCAGGGCGAGGCTCAAGCGGGCTCGCCAGGGATTGCTGCGCATCCAGCGCGCGAAGCGGTAGCGCCTGCCCAGCACGGGTGCGGCGAGGGTCCGGCCCGTGGTGAAGGCCGCGAGGTCCGCCCTCAGTTCGCCGGCGTGAGCGTAGCGGCGCGCCGGTTCGGTCTCGAGGCAGCGAACGACGATACGGGCCAGGCCCTCGGGCAGATGTCGGCGGATTTCCGAAACCGGCACGGTCTGGCCGGCAGCGGCCTGCATGACCAGGGCCATCGGGGTATCGGCGGTGTAGGGCAGGGCGCCGGTCAGTACTTCGTAGAGCACCACGCCCAGGGCGTAGACATCCGCGCGCGGGTCGGCGCCTTCGGCACCGCGGGCCTGCTCCGGCGCCATGTAGCCGGGGGTGCCCAGGGCGTCCCCGGCCATCGTCAGGGTGGCGTCGTCGGGCCGGCGCGCCAGGCCAAAATCCATCACCCAGGCCTGCGGTCGGCCGTCGCGTTCCTCGACGATCAGATTGCCGGGCTTGATGTCGCGGTGAACGACGCCCTGGGCATGGGCATGGGCCAGTGCATCCAGCACCTGATCGAAGACCGCCAGCTTCAGTTCCGTCGAGCGGTCGGCCAGGTAGCGATCCAGGGGGGCGCCGTCGACCAGGTCCATGGCGATGTAGTGGCGGTCGAGGTGCACGCCGGTGGCATGTATCGGCAGGATGTGCGGATGGGACAGGGCGCGCTGGGTGCGCGCTTCCCTCAGCATGCGTTCGATGGCGGCCGGGTCTTCCTGTCGCAGGTACTTGATCGCGATGTCCCGACCGAGATCCGGCGAGTAGGCGCGCACCACTTCGCCACTACCCCCTTGGGCCAGCGGCACGCCCGTGTGCCAGTCGATGCGGGTCTCGCTCATCGGATCAGGCCGTGTCGATGCCCAGGTTGCGAATCTGCCGATACAGGGTCGACTTGCCGATACCGAGCCGGTCGGCCGCCGCTGCCACGTCCCCGCCGCAGAGTTGAAGCGCCTGCTCGATGGCGCGCTTCTCGGTGCGGATCAGCAGCGCCTTCAAGCCCTCGACGGGGCCGCCCGTGCCTCTGGCCTCGCGGATCCGGGCGTCGAGATGGTCGGAGCGCAGCGCCTCGCCGGGCTCCAGAAACAGGGCGCAGCGCTTCATCTCGCGTTCGAGTTCGCGGACATTGCCGGGCCAGCGATGCGCCAGCAGGCAATCCAGGGCGGCTTTGGTAATGCCGCCGAAGCGCTGACCGATGTCGCCGCAGGCGCGGCGCAGGAAGTAGGCGGCCAGATTGGCGATGTCGACGGCGCGTTCCTCGAGATCGGGCAGGCGGACGGTCCAGTCGGAGATCCGGTGGTAGAGGTCGAGACGGAACTCGCCCTGCGCGACCATCGCCTCCAGGTCCCGATTGGTGGCGGACACCACCTGGATGCGGGCCGGTCTCGGACGGCTGCCGCCGACCCGATAGACTTCCTGCTCCTGGAGCACGCGCAGCAGCTTGGCCTGGGTGGCCAGGTGCATGTCGCCGATCTCGTCTAGAAAGATCACCCCGCCATCGGCCTGCTCGAATTTGCCGGGCCGCGCATCGACGCCGGTGGCCACGCCGCGTTCGATGCCGAACAGTTCGGCATCGAGCAGGTCCTGCGGCAGGCTGGCGCAGTTGAGGGTCACCAGGGGCTGGCCATCACTGCCGCAGCGGTGCAGGTAGCGTGCGAACAGTTCCTTGCCGGTGCCCGAGCTCCCCTCGATCAGGACGTTGAGCCCCGACCGCGCGACTCGAGCCGCTTGCCGATAGAGGTTGAGCAGCGCTGCATGGCGCGTCACGGGTTCCGGGAACGGCGGCACGGTCGTGTCCGGGTGGGGCGGTGTGACCGATGGCTGGCTGGCGCTCGTGCGCTCGAGCAGGGACAGAATGGTCTCGGCGATCTGTCGATAGGTCTCATCGTTCAGGGGCTGTCTGGCGCGTCGGGCCAAGCGCCAGCCATGCTCTTCGTGGACCTGTTCCCGATCCTGCTCGGGTGTCGCAGGGCCGGACGTGGCCTGGACCGCGCCGTCCAGGCTCAGGGTCCAGCTGCCGCCCAGACTGTCCGCCAGCTCGGCCACGGCCGTGACCATGGCCTCGCCCGGACGCTGCCGGGTACAGCGCCGAATCAGGGCGGGCAGGGTCTCGAAGTAGAAGCGGCTGATGTGATCGCTGGAGATCGTGGGCCCCCGCGGCTCGATGGAGGCGGAGGGTCGGTCGGACCGTCCGTCCCGGCTTTCGGCGGGGACGGCCAGCTCCAGATCGGTCGGATCGGTCTCGATCAATGAACAGATCAGGCTGCCGAACTGGAGTCGGTCGCCCGGCTGCACTCGCCGCCGCCCGATCAGGGCTTCGCCATTGATTTGCACACCATTGCTCGAGCCCAGATCTTCGAGGCTCCACTCGGCATCGGCGAATTCCAGTCGGGCATGGCGGCGCGAGACGGTCGGATCGCCGAGCAGTACCTCGCAGTCTTCGTGCGAGCCGATCAGCCAGCAGCCTGCATCGAGTGGATAGCGCCGCTCGCCGCTGGCGTAGTGCGCCATCAATGTGATCGAAGCCATGATCTCGGACCTGACAATCCCGTTCTCGAAATCGAGAATACTGCGCAGGCCCGATAAACGCGAGCCCTGCGCCAGCGTCTCGGCCAGGCTCGGTGTGGCCCCCGTCCCGCTCTCGGGGAATGAGCAAGCGAGAGGGGTCCGAGAAACCTATTAAAAACAACAGCCTGAGCGATTCCTAATCGACTGGCACGCTTTCTGCATTGAGAGCTTCGTCACGATTGCGCCGTTCGCATTCGATCCGATTCATCCATTGACGAGGGAGTCTCATGCACCACTTGTTTCGTTCGATTCCTGTTTTCCTGCTGTTCGCCGCTCAGGTGGTCGCGGCCTTCGATTGCCAGATTCTCAATACCTTTCCGGCCCAGATCGATCGACCCGGCAAGTACTGCCTCGATCAGTCGCATGAGTTGGCGTTGGGCGGCGGCGATGCTGCGATTCTGATCCTGGCCAACGACGTCGAACTGGACCTGCGCGGCCATACGCTACGCAATCCGGCCTTCGAGGGCGGCAGCTGCAATGCCGAGTGGCTTGGCGAGCCCAGCATCGGAGTTCATGTGTTCGAGGCGCGCAACGTGCTCGTCCACAACGGCGCCCTGCGCTGCTTCGACACCGGTGTGCAGCTCAGCCAGTCGCGTTGCGGTGACTGCAACCAGGGCAACCAGGTGCGCAATATGCGCATCCACCAGAGCGGGTTCGCCGGCCTCTTTGCCGAGGGCGATTTCGGGATCTACGCCGACAACCACATCGTCGACACCGGCGCGCGAGAGGACCGGGACGGTCGCGGCATCTACGTCAGCGGCGATGGCAACACGATCCGCAACAACGATGTCCAGCTGGTCCGTAACGCAGGGGCCGGCATCGCGACCGGCAATGGCAACAACAACCTGGTCGTCGAGAACCGGGTCCAGAACGCGCGCATCGGCTTCTACCTGTTCCTGGGCAGCGAGGTTCGCTACCGGGACAACCTGACTGCAGCGACCCAGCAGCCCTACGCCGGCACCGCCACCGATCTCGGCAACAACGATTGAAGCCCCGTCCGGCGATCTGTCGATCCTGAAAGGAAATACTCGATGAACATTCTGCGATCTGCGTGCTGGCAAATACTCGCTCCCGCCCTCGTTCTGCTGCTCTGCTCGTTCGAGGCGCTCGCCAACCCGCTCGACATTCAGCTCGGAGAGGCCTTTCCTCAGCCGGCCTACCTGGGCCTGACCACGACCCTGCCGATCACGATCGAGCCGATCAATGGCGCGAATACGGTCAGCGGGCTCTCGGCCCAGATCGATGGTGGTGCGGGCCAGCAGCCCGTGAGCTGGAACTTCGACCTGGTCAGCCACGATTGTCCGGGCACGATCACGGCCACCACCGCGCCCGTGCGCGGCCTTGAGTGGACCGGCATGGGCAGCGTCTCCGGCGCCTCGCCCATCGACTGTTCCATCAAGCTCAGCCCCCGCAATCATTTCGGCAACCCCAGTCGGGTAACGCTGCGCGTCGACTGCACCGGCTGTACCGGCGATGCCGACGATCGCGCTTCGCGGGAGGTCGCCACGGGCCTGGGGGGCGACATGGAAGTCAGCCTGGCCTTCAACGAGGCCCAGGAAACGGGCCTGATCTTCGGAACGCTCACCTACCGCAATGTCGGCCTCGGCGAGGCGCGCAATATCGGTATCTCCATGTTCGGCGACCCGGCCCTGTTCGTGAATCTCGATGAGATCGACAACCAGCCGGGTTGCAATGACAACGTCGTGGTGACCGCCGATTCTCGGGCCTGGACCGCGCCGAACAAGGCGCCGGGCGAGTTCGTGACCTGTCGATTCAATACCACCATCCCCGCTCCCGGCAGCTACGAGCTGTTTGCCCTGGTGACGGCAACCACCGAAGACGGGATCGACGATCCCTGGACCCAGAACAACTCCGACCAGGTCACGATGGTGGCCACGGAGCTGGTGGTCGACACGCGCTTCTCCTTTCTGCCTGATGCCGACCCCGGAGACGGAGTGTGTCTGGATTCCCAGGGGAACTGCAGCCTCCGTGCGGCCGTCGACGAAACCAATGCGCTGCCGGGTTTGCAGACGATTGTGGTGCCCTATCAGGTGGCGGGCTACTTCCTTGGCGGTCTGTCCGACTACCTGCTCATTACGGATCCGGTCGTGCTGGCCGGCGTGCCGGATCCGGCGACCGGCGCCTTGCCATGGATCACGCGTACCGATTCGGACAATGCGGGCTTGATCCGCATCGCGACCGGTGCCTCCGAAACCATCGAGACCGAGCTTTGGAACCTCGACCTGCGTGGCAACGCCACCCGCCAGCTCAGCGTCAATGGCGGAGTTATCCGACAGAACGGGCCGCTGCTGATCAAGAACAGCAAGATCTCCGGAGGATGGACGTCGGGCGACGGCGGTGGCCTGTACGGGGGACGAGGCCTCCGGCTTCGCGATGTGGAAATCTTCGGCAATCGGGCGGGCTTCGGTGGCGGCTTGTTTCTCCTCGGCGGCAACGACCCGCTGCGCGTGGATGTCTCGATGATCGCGGCCGCCGTGCACGACAATATCGCGGACAGCAACGGGGGTGGACTGTTCAACCTGCTCTCCAATGTGACCGTTGATCAGGGCTCCTTCTACGGCAACGAGGCGGTTCGCGGTGGCGGTATCTACTTCAGTTCCGACTCCCGTGCGCTGATCACCAACACGACCATCAGTGACAACCAGGCGGCGCAGCAGGGTGCCGGCCTGTACCAGTTGGCAGGCGCTCGACGGACCACTCTGGATTTCGTCACCGTGGCCTACAACTCGGCAGGTCCGGGGGATGCGAACGTCGGTGACGGCGGTGGCATCTTCACCCAGGATGCGGACGTTCAGCTCATCAACAGCATCCTGGCTTTCAATACGGCCCGGTCCAGCGGTGGCCCCTTTGGCACGGTCGTTGCCGGCAACTGCAGCGGGGTGCTCGATTCCCAGGGCTACAACACGATCGCCTGGATCGACGGCGACCCGGACTGCACCGTCTTCCAGAGCCAGCCGACCGATGCCTACAACCTCGCGCCCGGTCTGGCGCCTCTGACCATCGAAGACAGTGGCATTGCCTACCACCCACTGACCCGGGTGAATCATGAAATCGACCGGGCCGGTGAGTCCTGCGTAGCCTTCCCCGAGTCCTACAACCTGCGCGATAACGCCAATCGAATCCGTCCCCTGGACGGCGATGCCGATGGCGAGGCCCGTTGCGATCGTGGCGCCTACGAGGCCCTGCCGTTTGCCCTGTCCCTGAGCACGACCAGCACGTCGGCCGCGGGCTGGCGGATCGAGCTCGACAACGATCTGCTGCCCTGCAGCGACGAGCAGTGCAACTATGCCGCCATCCCGCCCGGCCAGTTCGTCACCCTGACTGCCGTGCCCGAGCCCGGCACGGCCTTTGCCGGTTGGGGCGGCGCCTGCAGCGGCGCCGGGACCGGCGATTGCACCCTCGACATGACCCAGTCCCGAGAGGTCACGGCCAGCTTCGAACCCGATGGCCAGACCGCCGCGCTGACCGTGGTCATCGACGGGGAGGGCTTGGTGCTCAGCCAGCCGGCCGGCATCGACTGTCCGGCCAGCTGCCAGGCCGATTTCCCCCTGGCCACGGAGGTCAACCTGACACCAACCCCGTTGCCGGGGCATGCCTTCTCGCACTGGACCGGGGATTGCTCCGGATCGGCGGGCTGTCAGCTGGGTCTGTCGCAGGCGCGCAGCGTCGGGGCGGTCTTCGTCGAGCTCGAGGACGGCATTTTTTCGTCGCGCTTCGAGAACTGAATCGATCCCCGATCTTGCGCCGTGACCCACTCGGGAAAGCCCGGATCGCGGCCCGGTCATGACGGAGAAACCTTCATGTGGATTGATACTTCGAGTAAACCCTGGCGAGCGCTTGCCCTGTGCTGCCTGCTGCTCTGCGGCAGCGGCCCGCTTTCTGCGGCGCTGATCTTTGTCGATGAGGCCAGTGATCTGGTGGCCAACGACAACAACTGTTCCCTGCGCGAAGCCATTCAGGCGGCCAATACGAACCAGGCCGTGGATGACTGCGCGGCCGGGGATTCCTCGGGATCGGATGGCGTGTTCGTGCTGCTCGGGCAGACGGGGCTGACGATCGAGCTGTCCTCGCCGCTGCTGATCACGGACACGATCGATATCCTCGGTCCCGGCATCGACAACCTGGTGCTTGTTCCGGGCGACGCAGGCGAATATCCGGCCCTCGAGATCGATGTCGCCAACACGGGTGAGGATTTTTCCCTCGCCAGCCTGCGCATCGAGGGGTTCCAGGACAGCGCGGTCCATATCGTCAACGCCGATCGGGTCGAATTCGATCAGGTCGGCTTCGATGGCAACGTGGCGCCAACGGTTGGGGGTGCGATCAATGCCCGATCCGCGCCCGTCGGCCCGACCCAGTCCCTGACCGAGCTGACGCTTCGCGATAGTGAGTTCGTGCAGAACAATGCCTCCACCCTCTACGGCGGTGCGGTCTATATCGGCGGCGCCGTGTCCGATGCGGCGGACTTCGATCTGACCGTCGAAGGCTGTGTGTTCATCAGTAACCGTGCCGACCGGGAGGGTGGTGCCATCGCGGCGGCAGTGTCGTCCGGGCAGCTGGTGATCAGCGAGTCCGTGTTCGAAGACAACTACACCAGTATCGGCGTCAACAGCTTTTTCCAGGGCGGTGCCCTGATCAGCGACTTTGCTTCAACGCGGATTTCCCGCAGCCTGTTCATCAACAACGACAGCACCGTGGGCCGGTCGATCGCCAGTGGTTCGAGCCAGACCTCGGCACCTGTGGCGATGACGATCACCAATTCCACCTTCGTCAATGACGCGCCACCCATTCCGGATGCGCAGGCCGAAATCCACGTCGATCAGGGCGAGACCCGAGTGCAGTACAGCAGCTTCCAGCTCAGTGCTCGAGCCGCCATTCGCACCAGCAGTGCCGGTACGGCTCGCCTGGTCGGCAGCCTGTTTGCGACCGACGTGCCGCCCTGCGAGGGTGATGGCAGCTTCCTGTCGTCCGGATACAACCTCGAAACCCATGGCGATTCCTGCACCTCGCAGGCCAGCGATCTGCCGTTCGCGGACGTCGAGTTGCTGCCGCTGGGGGACTACGGGGGACCGACCGAAACCCTGCCGCCGCATCCGGCCAGCGCGGCGGTCGATGCGGGCTCCCTGAGCTGCGAGGACGCCACCGGCAACAGCGTTCTGACCGTCGATCAGCGCGGCGAAGCTCGTCCGCGCGACGGTAATGCCAGCGGCGGCCTCGGGCAGTGCGATATCGGCGCCTTCGAGTGGGGCAATGCCTACATGCTCAGCGTCGGTTTTCCCGGCACGGGCGGCGGCCAGGTGTCCCTGGTCGACGATCTGCCGCTGGGCTGTGATGCCCCCGATTTCTGCCAGCTACCCCTGCCGCGGGATCAGAGCTACACGCTCGTCGCCAGTCCGGCGCCAGGCAGCCAGTTCAACGGCTGGGGCGGGGCCTGCAGTGGCCAGGGCCCATGCGTCGTGAATATGACGACGGCACGCGTCGTGACCGCCGATTTCGAGGTCGTCAGCGATTCGATCTTTTCTTCCCGATTCGAAAACTAGGGCGAGCCGTCGCGCTCGCCTTGCTGCTCGGGGGAGCAGAAACGCAAGGGGATTGACGAGGAGCCGTCGAAGGATGGCTTTGGGAAACCCGTTCAATACGAGGAACCGAACATGAGAAATCTTGGGAGCAACTTCAAACGCAGCCAGCGCTCGGCAGGTCGAGCCGTGGCCGTGATCGGACTGGTCATGGCGCTCGCCGCCTGTGGCGGCAGCGATGAGGCGACGGATGCCGCCGTGTCCGAACCGGCTGGGGGATCGGCGCCGCCCAGCGCGACGGCGCGGGCCGGGGTCGATGTGGCGGCCGCCAACACGCCGGAAGAAATCGGTCAGGCCGTGGCCGATGTCTATGTGCAGGCTTTCGCCGATCTTGGCGAGGCGCTGGCCGACCATCCCGAAGAGGCCGTGGCGCTGGAGCGTACACGTGAAATCCACGAGCGCCATGTCCGGGATCTGGTGACCCTGGGTCGCAAGATCGAGATGCTGCCGGCCGGCGACCGGGCCACGGTCGAGTCGGCGGTCAATCAGATCCAGTCAAAGCTGCAGTACGACGCCGACATCAAGCTGGCCTATGACGCCTACCGAGCGCTGCACAGCCACTATCGAGAAGCGGGCGTGATGAGCTCGAACCGTGAGTTCAACCGCCTGTTCGCCAGCTTCAACATCCTCACCCAGTACGCCTTCTTCGAT
>JAASTB010000125.1 GCA_021767625.1 Wenzhouxiangella sp. | reverse complement strand
TGCGCAGCGACAGTACAATGCGGGTCAGCACGAGCGGCAGGGCCACGGCCAGCAGCAGGATGCCTGCGGCGTTGTCCGGGCCCTCGCCGATCGACAGGGACAGCGCGGTGGCCGCGACGTAGAGGATCGTGGCCACCAGCAGGGGGATGGTCCCGGCCGGCAGGTCCTGCGGGCCGCGCTTGAGCATCATGACGCCGACCAGGCGGGAGACGAATTCAGACATGGGCGAGCAGGGTTCGGACGTTCGGGTGGTTGACTGCCGGGGCATGGCTTGCCCGCAGCCCGTCTGGCATACGCGCCTGGCCATCGAGGAACTCGGGCCGGGCGCGGAACTCGAGGTGCTGGCCACCGATCCGATGGCGGAACTCGATCTCGCCGTTTTCTGCGAGCGAAGCGGCCACCGATTGCTCGAGGCGGTTACGCGCGACGGGGTGCTGCGCGCCAGGATTCGCGTCAGGCCAGCGCCGCGGCCAGACGCCGGTTGATCTCGTCGATCTCGCCGACACCGTCGACGCGTACGAGCAGGCCCTTTTTCGCGTAGTGCTCGGAAATCGGCGCGGTCTTCTCGCGGTAGACGGCCAGGCGATTGCGAATCACGTCCTCAGTGTCGTCCGAGCGACCTTCTTCCTCGGCCCGCTTGGCCAGTCGGCCGACGATCTGTTCTTCGTCGACGACGAGTTCCAGGGCGTGATCGATGGGCTGACCCAGGCGCGCGAGGAGGGCGTCGAGCGACTCGGCCTGGGCCTGGTTGCGCGGATAACCGTCCAGGATGAAGCCGGGTTCGACTTCCGGCTGGCCCAGTTTTTCCTCGATCAGGCCCAGCATCAGCTCGTCGGATACAAGCTCGCCGGCGTCCATGGCCGCTTTGGCCTTCTTGCCCAGTTCCGTGCCTTCGGCGACTGCCGCGCGCAGCAGCTCGCCGGTGGAGATGTGGGGAACGCCCAGTCTTTCCTTGAGGAGGGCGGCCTGGGTGCCCTTGCCGGAGCCGGGCGGGCCGAGCAGTACGATACGCATGGTTAGACGGTTGCGTTGGCGCAATGAGTGAATGGAATCAAGCCGACAAAGCTAACCCCGAAGGGCGGGGGTGTCAAATGGGGTTGGTTCGTTGCTTTGCTAGTTCGTTGGTGGGAGCGGGGTGCGAAAGGCGCACACGATGAAAATCGATCCGATATGCTTCCGGGATAGTCAGTAGCAGGGAGCAGATGCCATGCCCGGAAAGAACATTCTCTACGCCCAGTCCGGCGGCGTGACGCCGGTGATCAACGCCACCGCCGCGGCGGTGATCGAGACCGCGCGCGCCAACCGCGGCCGCGTGGGCAAGGTGTTCGCTGCCCGCGACGGCATCATGGGTGCGCTCGAGGAGCGCCTGATCGACACCGGCAAGCTCAAGAAGTCCGAGGTGGCCGCGCTCAATCACACTCCCGGCGGCGCCTTCGGCTCCTGCCGCTACAAGCTCAAGTCGATCGAGGAGAACCAGCGCGAGTACGAGCGCCTGATCGAGGTGTTCAAGGCGCACGATATCGGCGTGTTCTTCTACAACGGCGGCAACGACTCGGCCGACACCGCCTGGAAGGTCTCCCAGATCGGCGACAAGCTCGGCTTTCACGTTCAGTGCATCGGCATTCCCAAGACCATCGACAACGACCTGGCCGTGACCGACAACTGCCCGGGCTTCGGCTCCGTGGCCAAGTACGTCTCTGTGTCCATCCTAGAAGCCAGCCTCGACGTCATGGCCATGGCCTCGAGTTCGACCAAGGTCTTCATCATGGAGGTCATGGGCCGGCACGCGGGCTGGATCGCGGCCGCCGGCGGCCTGGCCTGCCGCGAGAAAGGTGATCCGCCGCAAGTCATCCTCTTCCCCGAAGTGCCCTTCGATCGCGAGAAGTTTCGCGAAAAGGTGCGCAAGTCGGTCGAGACCAACGGCTATTGTTCGGTGGTGGTCTCCGAGGGTGCGCGCACGCCCGACGGGACCTTCCTGGCCGATGCGGGAACCACCGACGCCTTCGGCCACAAGCAGCTCGGCGGTGTCGCTCCGGTGGTCGCCGATATGGTCAAGGAAGACCTCGGCTACAAGTGCCACTGGGCAGTCTGCGACTACCTGCAGCGTTCGGCGCGTCATATTGCCTCGGCCACGGATCTCGAACATGCGCGTGCGGTCGGCAAGGCCGCCGTCGAGTTGGCGATCGACGGGGCCTCGGGCGTGATGCCGGTCATCAAGCGGACCAGCGACCGGCCCTATCGCTGGAAGATCGAGGCCGCGCCCCTGTCGCGGATCGCCAACCACGAAAAAAAGCTTCCGAAGAAGTTCATTTCCGCCGACGGCTTCGGCATCACGCCGAGCTGCCGCGCCTACCTCGATCCCCTGATCCGCGGCGAGGCCTATCCCGACTACCGCAAGGACGGCCTGCCGGACTACGTGCGACCGGAATTCGTCTACGTCGAGCGCAAGCTCGAACCCTTCGAGGTTTGAGCTGCTGCCGGCGACCATTGGGAAAGCGCGGGAGAGCCTGCACCGAGCATTGGAAAATCCGATCGGGATCGATTGATTCCGGGCCCGCAAGCCGCTAACCTGCCCGACCTTGATCATTGGCGAGAAAGCGGCGTTCCGATGTCTTCCAAACTGCAAGCGCTCAACGACTGGGTCGACCAGGTGGCCAACCACACCCGGGCGTCCCGGGTTCACTGGTGTGACGGTTCCGGGGACGAGAACCGCAAGCTGATCGAAGTGATGCTCGAGTCGGGGGATCTCGAAAAGCTCAACCCCGACACGCACCCCGATTGCTACCTGCATCGCTCCGACCCGGCCGATGTCGCCCGCGTCGAGCACCTGACCTACGTCTGCACCGAGCGCGAGGACGACGCCGGGCCCAACAACAACTGGATGGCCCCGGCCGAAGCGCACGCCCTGATGAACGGGCTGTTCGCCGGCTGTATGGAGGGCCGCACCCTGTATGTCGTGCCCTACTGCATGGGTCCGGTCGAATCGCCTCTCTCCCGCTGCGGGGTTGAGATTACCGACAGCCCCTACGTGGTGGCGAACATGCGCCTGATGACGCGCATGGGAAGTGAGGCCCTGGCCCGGATCGAGCGCGACGGCCGCTTCGTCAAGGGCCTGCATTCGACCGGCGACCTTGATCCGGACCGACGCTACATCGTGCACTTCCCCGAAGAACTGAGCATCCAGAGCTTCGGCTCGGGCTACGGCGGCAACGCCCTGCTGGGCAAGAAGTGCCACGCGCTGCGCATCGCCAGCTACCAGGCGCGCACCGAAGGCTGGCTGGCCGAGCACATGCTGATCGTCGGCATCCAGAACCCGGCCGGCGAGATCCGCTACGTGGCCGGCGCCTTTCCTTCCGCCTGCGGCAAGACCAACCTGGCCATGCTCATTCCGCCCGAGGCCTATCGCGAGGCCGGCTGGAAGGTCTGGACCGTGGGCGACGACATCTGCTGGCTGCACCCGGGCGAGGACGGCCGGCTGTGGGCGATCAACCCGGAAGCCGGCTTCTTCGGCGTCGCGCCGGGCACCAGCGCCAAGACCAATCCCAACGCCCTGGCGATGCTCGACCGCGAAACCATCTTTACCAACGTCGCCGTCACCGAGGACAACCAGCCCTGGTGGGAAGGCCTGGGCGAGGGCAAGCCGGCGAAGGACTGGCGCGGCCGGCCCTTCGATCCCAAGCACGGCCCCGCCGCGCACCCCAACTCACGCTTCACGGTATCGATCAAGCGTTGCCCGAGCTACTCCGACCAGGCCGACAACCCCGACGGCGTGCCGATCGACGCCATCGTCTTCGGCGGCCGGCGCGCCAGCCTCGCCCCGCTGGTGCTCGAAGCCCACGACTGGACGCACGGCGTGCTGGTCGGTGCCGGCATGGCTTCGGAAACCACGGCGGCGGCCACCGGCCAGGTCGGCATCGTTCGGCGCGACCCCATGGCCATGAAGCCCTTCTGCGGCTACCACTTCGCCGACTATTGGGCGCACTGGCTCGACGTCGGCGGCAAGCTGACCCGGCCGCCGAAAATCTTCCAGGTCAACTGGTTCCGCCGCGATGGCGAAGGCAGGTTTATCTGGCCGGGCTTCGGCGACAACATGCGCGTGCTCGAGTGGATCATGGCGCGCTGCCGCGACGAGGCGGACGCGACCGACACCGCGGTCGGAAAGCTGCCGGAGGCCGGGGCGATCAATCTCGACGGCCTGGATGAACTTCCCGACATGGAAGAGCTGCTGCGCATCGACCCCGCTGAATGGCGCACCGAAATCGAAGCCATCGGCAAGCACCTCGAGTCCTTCGGCTCGCGGGTGCCCTCGCAGTTGCACGAGACGCTCGGCCGGATCCGCGAAGCCATCGGCTGACTCGCCGCGACCCGGCTTTCGCGCCGGGTTGCCGGCTCATTGCCGCTCGGCGATGAAGGCTTTTTCCCGGATCCAGCGCGTGGCCAGCCACTTCTCGCCGGCAGTGACCGGCAGCCCGGCGTGCAGGGTGCGCGGCTCGATGTCGCCGTTGTCGTCCACATTGCGGAATACCAGCACCGTGCCGGCGTCGGGCGCGACTTCCAGACCCAGTTCCGGAAACGCCGTCGCGCCGCCCGCGTCCACGTCGTTGAGATAGGTCAGCAGGGTGTAGATGCGCTGGCCGCCCTGGCGCAGCGCCGTGCCGGATCCCGGCCGCGCCGGATCGAAGTAGTCGTAGTGCGGCTTGTATTCGGTGCCGGGCGTGTACTGCAGCAGGATCAGCGGCTCGCCGTTGTCGATCGGGATGTCGACGGCGTCGTGCAGCCGCTCGAGCAGGTGCCAGGCCGTGACGTCGAGCAGTTCGGGTAGCAGGCAGGTTTCCCCGCTGGTGCGGATGCTGCTGCGGTCGATTGTGCCGGTGTCGCTGAGCACCCGCGAAGGTTCGACCATGGGACGTCCGCGAGCGATCAGGTGGGCGCGCGTCTCCACCGGCACGAAATTCTTCAGAAGCTCGATTCTCGGCGAATCGCTGAGCCGTTCGCGGGCGGCATCGGGCGGGGCGCTTCCGGCCGACGGGTCGAATTGCAGCTGCAGGGCGCGCGCGGCATCGCCGGCGCTGACGTCCAGGCTGTCGCGCAGCGTTGCCGCCAGCGGGTAGTCGGCCCGAGCCGCACGCTCCAGGCAGGCCCGGGCCAGGCCCGGATCCTTGCCGACGTGCCGGCCTTCCATCAGCCACACGCCGAGCGTGAACCAGCCGCGGGGCATGCCCGCCTCGGCGGCGAGCTGCCAGGCGCGCAAGGCGCGGGCGGGGTTGCGCTCGAGGCCCAGCCCGTGTTCCAGGCACCAGGCGGCGTCGTTGAGCGCCAGCATGTGCCCCCGGCGTGCGGCGTCTTCGATCATGGTCGCGCCGCCGACGAGATCCGGTTCCAGGCCGCAGCCGGTCATCTTGAGCGTGCCCAGGCGGTAGGCGGCCTCCACCGAGTCGCCGGCGTGGGCGGACTGAAGCAGCTCGACGGCCCGCTGGAGGTCGAACGCGCCTTCCCGGCCCTCGCACTGTCCGCTCAGGCACATCATGCCCAGCGCTGCACGGGCTTCGGCCACGCCCTGACCCTGGGCTTCGTCGAGCCACTTCCAGGCTTGTATTGGGTCGCGGCGGCCCGCGTCGCCATAGAGCCAGGCCAGACCGAGATTGAATTGCGCCTCGGCCACGCCGGCCTCGGCCGCCCGGGTGATTTCGTGCAGGTCCGGTCCCTGCGGTGGGGTGCTGTTCATGTTGCCGATGATAGCCGCCGCTGACGGGCGGTCTCAATCATTTGCACGCGGTTCCGCTTCGTCCCCGAAAGCCTCGAGCAGCGGGGCGATGTGCGGCCGGAAGTTACGCCAGCGTCCAATGCTGCTGCGGTAGATCGGCTGGCGCACCTGCCAGCGGCTCGGCGTTGCGACGTCGCCCGTTCGCGTGTGGAAGTCGAGGCAGGCGTCGTCCCAGGGCATGCCGATCCATTCGAGCAGGGGGCGCAGCGTCGCCTCCGGCGAGTCGACCAGGGTTTCGTAGCTTACGGAGCGGACCCGGTCGGGAAGGGCGCGCTTCCAGTGCTCGACCAGGCCGCGGTACCGGCGGTAGAAGAACACGAGATCGTCGAGATCGGTGGAGAAGGCCTGGTCGGCGGCGAAGTTCTCGGAGAAGATCGACAGGCACACGTCGCGCGGATCGCGTTCGCAGACGATGATGCGCGCCTGCGGGAAAAGCTGAGAGATGAGGCCGGCCTGGAAAAAGTTCAGCGGCGCCTTGTCGATCACGAAGCGCGGCTCGCCGCTTCCACGCCGCCGGATCTCCTCGAAGAAACGATCGACCATGTCCTGCAGCAATTCAACCGGGTAGATGTCCGTGATCGATTGCGGATGCCCGGGCCACTCGGGCCGGCTTTGTTCGAGTGCGCGGGCGATCTGGCCGACAACGGGCAGCTCCCCGTAGCCGGCTGCCTGCGGGTGGGCGCCCAGCATTCTTTCCAGGAGCGTCGTGCCGCTGCGCGGCATGCCCACGATGAATACGGGAGTCTGCTCGGGCTGTTCCAGCTCGGGGCGCCCGGCCAGCAATTCGACGTTGTAGCGTTTGATCTGGCGCTCGGCGTGTAGTTGCGCCCCTTTCCGGTCGAGGCCGCCGCTCAGCCGGCGGCGCAGCTCGTTGGCGCGGCGCCAGGCGTCGAAGGCGCCGTCGTAGTCACCGCGCCGTTCCAGGGCGCGGCCGAGAGCGTAACCGAGAACCGCTCTTTCATCGGCATCGAGCTGGTCGGCTGC
>JAASTB010000124.1 GCA_021767625.1 Wenzhouxiangella sp. | reverse complement strand
TCGACACCTGGGCCACCGTGGGCTCCTGCGCCCAGATCGGCTCGGGCGTTCACCTCTCTGGCGGCGCGGGCATCGGCGGCGTGCTCGAGCCGCTGCAGGCCAACCCCACCATCATCGAGGACGGCTGCTTCATCGGCGCGCGTTCCGAAGTGGTCGAGGGCGTGATCGTCGAGAAGGGCGCCGTGATCGGTATGGGCGTCTTCCTCGGCCAGTCGACCCGCATCTACAACCGCGAGACCGGCGAGATCACGACCGGCCGCGTGCCGGCCGGCTCCGTGGTGGTGGCCGGCAGCCTGCCCGCCGACGACGGCAGCCACAGTCTCTACGCGGCGATCATCGTCAAGCAGGTCGACGAAAAGACCCGCTCGCGCACCTCGGTCAACGAATTGCTCCGTTCGGCTCGCTGACCTCGCTGTCACCGATGAACACGTAATAGAGCAGCGGCACCAGCAGCACGGTCATCACCGTCGACACCGCAAGGCCGAAGATCAGCGAGATCGACAGGCCGTTGAAGATCGGGTCGGGCAGGATGAAGGCCGCGCCCAGCATCGCCGAGATGGCGGTCAGGGCGATGGGCTTGAGCCGGACGACGCCTGCCAGCACGACCGCATCCTCCAGCGATTCGCCTTCGTCGAGCAGCTGGCGAATGAAGACCACCAGCAGGATCGAATTGCGCACGATGATGCCGGCCAGGGCGATCATACCGATCATGCTGGTGGCGGTGAATTCCCGGCCCAGCAGGGCGTGGCCCGGCAGGATGCCGATCAGGGTCAGCGGAATCGGCGCCATCACGATCAGCGGGATCAGGTAGGCGCGAAACTGCGCGACCAGCAGCAGGAATATGACGAACACGCCCACCGCGTAGGCCAGGCCCATGTCGCGGAAGGTCTCGTAGGTGATCTGCCACTCTCCGTCCCATTTCAGCGCCGGCGTGCCGGCCCAGTCGGGCTGGTTGATCCAGTACTGGGTTGGTGCACTGGCCTGGTCGTAGAGCTCGGAAGCCAGGGCGAACATACCGTAGAGCGGGGAGTCGACCTCGCCGGCCATGTCGGCGGTGACGTAGGTGACCGGCAGCAGGTCCTTGTGCTGGATCAGGCCGGGCCATTGCGATTCCTCGATACTCGCCACGTCGGCCAGGCGAATCATTTCGCCCTCGCGGTTCACCACCGGCAGGGACATCAGGGCCGAAGGCTGCGCCCGGTCGCCCTCGTCGAGGATCACGCGGATGGGTACGGCGTACTTGGCGCCGGCGTCGCGCAGGTAGTCGACGTTGCGTTGGCCCAGAGCCACCGCCAGCGCGTCGACCACCTGGGACTGCGAGACGCCCAGGGTCGCCGCCCGGTGGCGGTCGACCACCACGCGCCACTGCGTGGTCGGGGCCGTGACGGTGGTGTCGATGTCGACCAGGCCGTCGATGCCCTCCATTTGCCGGGCGAGCTTGCCGGCCAATTCGGCCCTTGCCTGCGGCGTGGGGCCGTAGACTTCGGCGACCACCGGAGAGAGTACCGGCGGACCCGGCGGGACCTCGACGATTTTCACCGCCGCGCCGTAGCGCTCGCCGATTGCCGTCAGTGGCGGGCGCAGGTCCAGCGCGATCTCGTGCGACTGGCGGTCGCGCTCGTCGACCAGGTTGATCTGCAGGTCGCCGTGGTAGGGCTCGCCTCTCAGGTAGTACTGGCGCACCAGGCCGTTGAAGTTGATCGGCGAGGCCGTGCCTGCATAGGCCTGCCAGTCCGACACCGATTCGACGCCGGAGAGATAGTCGCCCATTTCCAGGAGCACGCGCATGGTCTCTTCCATGGGCGTGTGCTCGGGCATGTCGACGACGACCTGCAGCTCGGACTTGTCGTCGAAGGGCAGCATCTTGAGAACGACCGCCTGGAACACCGGCAGCAGCGCCACGAGCAGGGTCAGTCCCACCACGCCGCCGGCCAGCAGCCAGCGCCGCTTGCTGTTGTCGCCCAGAAAGGGCGTGAACACGGTCGAGAACAGGCGGTGCAGGCGCGGGTTGATGCCCTCGGTGGATTTCTCCGCCTGTTCGCCCGAAGCTTCCTGGGATTCCTTGCCGCGTCGGAGCAGTCGCACCGCCAGCCAGGGCGCCAGCACGAAGGCCACCACCTGCGAGAGCACCATGCCCGCCGAGGCGTTGATGGGGATCGGGCTCATGTAGGGCCCCATCAGGCCGGTGACGAAAGCCATGGGGAGCAGGGCGGCCATCACCGTCAGCGTGGCCATGATCGTCGGCGTGCCGACTTCGTCGACCGCGGCGGGAATGATGTCGCGAATGGGGCGCTTGGAGATGCTGATGCGGCGATGGACGTTCTCGACGATCACGATCGCGTCGTCGACCAGGATCCCGATCGAGAAGATCAACGCGAACAGGGACACGCGGTTGAGCGTGAAGCCCCAGGCCCAGGAAAACACCAGGGTGAGGAGCAGGGTGACCAGCACGGACAAGCCGACGATCAGCGCCTGGCGCCAGCCCATTGTGGCCAGGACGAGCAGGATGACGGAGATGGTCGCCGAGATCAGGTCGCGGATCAGCGAGCGGGCCTTGGCGGAAGCGGTTTCGCCGTAGTTGCGCGTGACCAGCACTTCGGTGTTGTCGGGAATGACGCGGCCCTGGAGGCTGTCGAGCCGAGCCTGGACGGCGTCGGCGATGTCGATGGCGTTCTCGCCCGGCTTCTTCGCAACGGCCAGGGTGACTGCCGGGTAGACGCGGCCTTGCTCGCCCTCGCCGCCGGGACCGAAGCCGAGCATGACGCTGCGGTCGGGAACCGTTTCGCCGCGACTGACGTCGGCGACATCGCCGAGTCGAACGGCGGTGTCGCCGTGCAGGCCCACGACCAGGCGCCGGACCTGTTCGGTCGTCTCCAGCAGGCTGCCGGGCTGGAGCGGAATGGAGACGCCGTCGCGGACGATGCGTGACTCGCCGGCGGAACTGTTGGCGGCCTGCAGGGCGTTTCGGATGTCGGCCAGGGTCAGGCCGAAGCCGGCCAGTCTTTCGGCGTCGAAGCGGACGTCGACGCGGTCTGGAATACCGCCGATGGTATAGACGTCGCGCGTGCCGGCCACGCGCTTGAGCGCGACCTCCAGGGTGTGCGCGAGTCGGGTCAGGTCTTCGCCGGTCTGGCGGCCGGTGGGATCGTGCAAGGTCAGCGTCAGGATCGGGACATCGTCGATGCCCTTCGGCTTGACCACGGGTTGTCCCGCGCCGAGGTCGGCAGGGAACCAGTCGCTGTTGGAGTAGACCTTGTTGTAGAGGCGAACCAGGGCGTCCTGGCGCGGAATGCCGACCTCGAATTCCACGGTGATTACCGCCTGGCCCTGGCGGGAGGTCGAGTAGACGTGCTTGACGCCCGAGATCTCGTCGAAGATCTGCTCGCCGGGATTGGTGATCAGGAACTCCACTTCCTCCGCGCTCGCCCCCGGAAACGGCACGAACACGTCGGCCATCGTAACGTCGATCTGCGGCTCTTCTTCCTTGGGAGTCACTACCACGGCGAGCATGCCGGCGATGATGCCGACCGCGGCCAGCAGCGGAGTCAGCCGGGAATCCTGGAAGATCCGGGCGATACGACCCGACGGCCCCATGTTGTTCTGGATGTCGCTCATTGCGACTCGCTCCGGGCGAATATGGCTTCTGGATCGAGCGCGACCTCCTCGCCTTCGCTCAGTCCCGCGAGAACTTCCAGGCGGTCGCCTTCGCGTGCGCCGATGCGGACCTGACGCAGCCGGGGCGGGCCGGATTCATCGCGCACAAACACGGCGCGCAGTTCGCTGCGACGCAGCAGGCTCTCGGCGGGAATCCAGAGCGCCTCGCGCCGCTCGACCGGCAGCATCACGCGCACCAGCTGCCCGGGGTAGACATCCATCTTTCCGTTCTCGAAGGTGATGCGGACGGTCACGCCGTGGCCGGGCGAGTCGGCAAAGGGAAAGCGCGTGATCTTTCCGATCGTCATTTCGCGGCCGTCGTCGAGTATCACGCGCAGGTCGCTTTCGTCGTCCACCAGTTCGATGTAGCGCTGGGGCACCGAGACGACGACACGCAGGGGATCGAGCGCAAAGCCGCTCAGCAAGGCCTGTCCGGGTCGCACCGACTCGCCGAGCTCGACGTGACGTGCGGTGATGACGCCGCCGTAGGGCGCGGTGATTCGCGTATAGTCGAGTTGCTCGCGCGCTTCCTCGACGCCGCTGCGGGCCCGCGTGACGCGGGCCTTTGCGGCATTGAGCGCGTTGCGGGCCTGGTCCAGGTCGGATTGCGAGGCGACGCCGCGCTCGGCCAGGGGTTCGATGCGATCATAGCGCTGCTGCGCGTCCTCGAGACTGGCTTGCGCTTCTTCGAGATTCGCTTCGGCCTGCTGCAGGCGTGCGCGCTGTTCCGTATCCTCGAGACGGGCGATGAGGGTTCCGGACTCGACGATGTCGTCGACGTCGTAGGGCAGTTCGACGATGGTCCCGGCCGTCTGGGCGGAAACGGTGCTTTCCTGGACCGCCTCGACCATGCCGTCCAGGCGCACTGATTCGACCAGGCTCTCCCGCTCGACGGGTGCCCATTCCACGGCTTCTGACGGGGCGGAGAGGGCGGTCGCCCCGAGGACGGCGGCGGCCAGCATTAGGAATCGCGAGTTCATGTCTTTCCCTGCATTCAGTGGTGACTGTATATTAGCATAACGCGATATAATGATGCCAGCCCCCGGTTCAAGGTCTGTCGGCTTGTCCGGGGCGCCGGCCGTTCCCGGATTTGGAGAAATGATGATCGTATTTGGAATCAAGAATTGCGACACCTGCCGCAAGGCGCGGCAATGGCTGGAGACGTCTGGTCGGGACTTCGCTTGGCGCGATCTTCGCGAAGATGGACCGGACGAGTCCGCCCTCCGGCACTGGGTGGAGTCGGTCGGCGTGAATCGCCTGGTCAACCGGCGCTCGACGACCTGGCGTGGCCTGGGAGAATCCGAGCGTGCCCGGGCTGAGGATCCGCAGTCGGCGCCGCAGGTGCTGCTCGAGCATCCGACGCTGATCAAGCGACCCGTCTTCGAGCTGGACGACTGCGTCCTGGTCGGGTTCGACGACGCCGTGAAGCGGGCCCTGTAGACTGTAGTTCATGGAAACGGCGTCCGAAACGGTCACGCTCACGGCGGTCACGCGGGAGCAGCGCGAGGCGCGCGAGCGCCAGCTTTCGCCGCTGGCCACCCGGTCGTTCGACACCCGCGGGCGCGAAGTCGAGGAGCAGCCCGACCACTACCGCACGGAGTTCGAGCGCGACCGCGACCGGGTCCTTCACTCCAAGGCCTTTCGCAGGCTCAAGCACAAGACCCAGGTTTTCATCAATCCCGAGGGCGACCATTTCGTCACCCGGATGACCCACACCCTGCAGGTCACCCAGGTCGCCCGGTCCCTTGCCGCCGCGCTGGGCCTGAACGAAACCCTGACCGAGGCCATCTGCCTGGCCCACGACTGCGGCCACACCCCTTTCGGGCATACCGGCGAGGCCGCGCTGTCCGACTACGTCGACGGCGGCGAATGGCTGCATTCCGAGCAGGGGGTGCGGATTTTCCGGGTTCTGGAGCCGCGTAACCTGACCTGGGAGGTGCTCGACGGCATTCGGGCGCACACCTGGCGCGTCAAACCGCCGCCGCACACGGCCGAAGGCTGGGTCTGCCGCTACGCCGACCGCATTGCCTATCTCAACCACGATCTCCAGGACGCGCTCCGGGCAGGCGTCATCGAGGCCGCGGACGTGCCGGGCGACGTCATCGATGTCCTTGGACCACTCGAAGGACGCAGCTGGATCAATGCGATGATCGAGGCCGTCATCGATGAATCGGTCAGGCGAGGCAAGGTCGTCATGCGCGCCGATGTGCTTCAGGCGATGAAGCGCTTCCGCGAATTCATGTTCGAGCGCGTCTACCTGCGGCCGGAAGCGCTGGCTCAGAACGAGCGCGCTCGCGGCGTGATCCACCAACTGGTCGAGTACCTGCTTGCCCATCCGCAACGCATTCCCGACAGTTACTGCATTGCCGATGCTGATCGTCTCACCCAGGTGCTCGATTATGTCTCCGGCATGACTGATCGCTACGCACTCAATCTGCACGACCAGTTGTTCCGGCCGCGCGGCCTTGTCTAGGCGCAATGCCGTCTCGCATCTACCTGGCATACGGCTCCAACCTGCATCCGCACCGGCTCGAGGCGCGCGTGGGCGCGGTCGAACTGCTCGGCGTCGTAAGGCTGCCGGGCTGGTTGCTGCGATTCGACAAACGAGGGGGTGACGGTTCGGCCAAGGCCAACCTCTGCGCAGCTCCGGGCGGCGGACATGACGTGCAGGCTGCAGCCTATCGCCTTCGTTTCGATCAGGTCGGCCTGCTGGATTCTTTCGAAGGATGGGGGCACGGCTACGAGGTTATGCCGATAATCGTGCCTTTGGGAGGAACAGCAGTCGAGGCATTCACCTACCTGGCGCCGGCACAGTGGCTCTCGCACGACCTGCTGCCGTTCGACTGGTATGTCGACCTGATCGCCGCCGGAGCCCGATTCCATGGATTCGACGAAGCCTACGTTCGCGCGATTGCCGCGCAACCTTCCCAGTGTGATCCGGATATTCGCCGGGCGCGCAGGGAGTTGGAAGAGATGAGCCTGCCGCTACGGGCCCATTACAAAAGGTGATGCGGATCATATACTTGTTTGCGTTTGGTTATGCGCGTCTGTTAAGGTGACATTAATCTCGAGCTTCAGTAGCGCGTTCGAGTCGGAACACTGAAGGGGTTCCTCTGCTCCGGCGCGC
>JAASTB010000123.1 GCA_021767625.1 Wenzhouxiangella sp. | reverse complement strand
CGCTGGGAAAGCCTGATCGCCGGCGAATATGCCAGGGCCTGGGAATATTTCACCCCGGGCTACCGTGAAACAGCCCCCGTGGAACAATACGTGGCCAGCATCCAGCGCCGTCCCGTCCAGTGGGAGGCCGCGGAAGTGTTATCCTCCGAGTGCGAGGAGTCGCGCTGCGAGGTGGTGATCGACATCACCTATTCCATTCCCCGCGCCAAGGCCGGCCTGGAAACCGTCCAGCCGACCCGGGCGATCCGTGAAACCTGGATTTTCAGCGACGGGGAGTGGTGGTTCACGCCGGAAAACTGATTGCTTTACACGGCGGGATCAAGTAGCATAGAATTGCACATGCTGGGATTCGCCTGGGAGGAGCCGGGTAGTCTCGCTTGTGTTTACACAGAGCCCTGTGTCCAACAACTTTAGGAGTGTTGTAATGAAAAGAAATACCTTGACGACCGCAGTACTGGCTGGTCTGACGGGCGTGGCGGGCATGGCAAGCGTTGCCAACGCTGTCAACGTCAACCCGGACGGCCTTGGTCAGGTTCTGCTGTATCCGTACTATTCTGCCCGTGGCGGTAACGACACCGTCATCTCGATCGTCAACACCAGCGATCGCTCGAAGGCAGTGAAGATTCGCTTCATCGAAGCCCTGAACTCGCGCGAAGTCCTTGACTTCAACATCTACATGTCGCCGTATGACGTGTGGGCTGCGGGCATCACGCAGAACGCTGCCGGTGGCGGCAAGGTCAGCTTCAGCGACACGACCTGCACCGCGCCGTACCTGCTCCAGACCCAGGGTGGCGAAGTCGACTTCAGCACCCTGGTCCTGAACGACGGCGGTCCGAGTGACAACAGCCGTACGCTCAGCGGTTACGTGGAAGTCCTGGAGATGGGCAACCTGATCGGTGATGCCGCTGCTGCTGCTACCCACACCTCCGCTGGCGTTCCGCCGGATTCGAGCGTGACGGGCGAGTATGACGTTTGCGGCCTGTTCACCGAGCGCTGGATCGAAGCTTCCGCTCCCAACGGCACCGGTGAGTGGCTGGCCGACGACGAATTCGAAGTTGAAGCCCCGACGGGCGGCCTCTTCGGCGCCGGCGCCATCATCAACGTGTCCGAAGGCACGATGTTCAGCTACAACGCCACGGCCATCGACGGCTTCTGGCCGCAGGGCACCATCGCCCACACGCAGCCGGAAAGCCTGTTCCCGTCGCTGGCGGAAGCTGACCTGCAGAGCACGGTCTTCGTCAACGGCTTCGTCTCCAACGAGACCTGGTCGACCGGTGCCGATGCCCTGAACCACGTTCTGGCTTACGAAAAGCTGATGAACGAGTACATGGTCATCGACAGCGTCGACGGTGCCACCGAGTGGGTCGTCACGTTCCCGACCAAGCGTTTCCACACCGACGCCTCGGCGACGGGTGCCTACGTTCCGGTCGGCGAGCCCGAGCCGCCGTTCACCTCGACCTGGTACGAAGACAAGCCGTACTCCTGCGAGCAGCTGGACCTGAACGTCTGGGATCGTGAAGAGCAGACCCCGGGCCCCGACTCCGGCGGCATCGGCGTTTCGCCGGCCCCGGACGAAGAAGAGCAGGTCTTCGAACTGTGCCGTGAGGCCAACGTCATTCGCTTCGCGAACGACGACAGCCTGCCGGACATGGCGGAAATCACCGGCGAGCCGTCCCCGGCCGTCACCGCCCTGCCGGAATACGGTTACGTCAACTTCGGCCTGCCGACCGCCTACCAGGCCGGTTGGGCTCAGTTCGACTTCAGCGACCGCTACAGCAACCCGAGCGTCTCGAGCGGCAACTCCGCCGTCGGCCTGCCGGCCATCGGCTTCGCCGTCCAGACGTACACCAACGGTGCTCTGGGTTCGGGCGTCCTGGCCAACTACGGTGCGTCCTTCGACCACCATGGCAGCCGCGTCCTGCCGACCAGCGCTCCGTAATAGGAGTTGTCTGATCGACAACGCTGAATTCCCTTCGGGGAATGCGAAGAGGCCACCCACCGGGTGGCCTCTTTCTTTATGTGTGACGCGTTTCTCGATTCGCGTCCGGTTCACAACGACTTTTTTACGCCGACTTGAACTTTTACTGACCCCGCAATCGGTAACTTGAACAGGTATGAATTCGCCTCTACCCGCGTGCCAAGGCCCTCTGCCTGGGCAGAAGGTCGATTTTTGTCCCCGTGCGGGAACTTACAACCAGATTGTGTGACGTATAATTAAGCCATGAAGCTAGCTATCAACCCGCTCTTCGGAGTCCAGGCTATGAAACAGAATTTCCGCTCGACCATACTGATTGCACTTGTTTTCTCGCTGGCGGCCGTCCCGGCGATGGCGCAGACCGAGCGGACGCTCGAGCTGCAGACCGACGACGGGCAGATCGACGTGCCGCTGGAAGACGGTGTGCCGCTGCGCATTCTCAGCAACGGCGACATCTCCGCAACGGCGCAGGCTGGATTCTCCTGCCCGACCGGTGGCGCCAGCTGCGACGATGTCCAGGTTTCGCTCAACAGCAACGGCGGCTCGTTCACGCTCTCGCCCACCACGGTGACCCAGGGCAGTAACGTGAGCATCCAGTGGAACGGCGCCGGCGCCTGGGAATGCCAGGGCAGCGGCCTGCCGGGCACGTCCTGGAACAGCGTCAATCCCAAGCAGCCCAGCGGCAGCCAGAACGTCGGCACGAGCGCGCTCACTGCCGGAAACTCATACCAGGTCGAAGTGACCTGCAGCAACGGTCCGGTAACAGACAGCCGGATCCGCACGCTGACGGTCCAGGAAGACACCATTCCAGATCCCGAGGGTTGCGAGGATGTCGCCGAACTCAGTGACTTCCCCGACTGGGCCGAGGCTACCGATGCCCTCTACGGCTCCGGTGTGGTCAATCCGTCCACCTGGTCGGCGGTCTTCGGCGACAGCTTCCCCGAAGGCGGTACCTTCCACCTGCAGTTGACCAAGGGTGAGTACGCGGCAATGCGCTTCACGACGCCGGCCAACCTGAATTCGCTTTCTGCAGGCTCGATCAACTCCGAGATTTCGTCCACGTCTTCCCAGTCCGGTGCTGGCCCGCGCATGATCAGCATCACGACCTGCCCGGGCGTGTTCGATCCCCAGGAAATCAGCGACTCCGATTGCCTGGCCGCCAACGTGGGTAGCGGGGAGTCGTTCAAATGGACCGGCCCGGGCCACCAGTTCGCTTTCTTCCAGTGCGAGCTACAGCCGAACACCACCTACTACCTGAACATGCTGTTCTCCGATTCCGATGCAGGCACGCTGCCGCCGGAGCAGGCGACCTGCCGACGGACATCCGATACGGCCTGCAGCCTGATCCTGGAACCTCGAGACAACAACCTGTAAGACCCTCTCGACGCCGGCCCCCAGCGGGGCCGGCGTTTCCCCTGTCCCAGAAACCCCTACGAAACGGAGGCTCGTTCTGTTGATGATTGAATCGACAGCGAAGCGCCTGGTCGTCGCGGCGGTCATTGCCGTCGTACCGTTGGCAGCCAGCGCCCAGCAGGAAACGCCCGAGAACGTCGGCCTGGAAATCAGCTACTCGTCCGAGCCGGTGGTTCGAATGGGCGAAGTCGTGCTGACCCACGCCGATCTCGACGCCCACATGTCCCAGTTGCCGGAGTCCGACCGGGCCCAGGCTGTCTCGAGCATCGAACGTGTCGACAAGCTTCTGCAGAATCTCCTGCTTCAGAAGGCGCTGTTCGAGGACGCTCGAGACACCGAGTTGTTGGCCGATCCCGCCATGGCCGCGCTGGCCACCAACCGGGTGATGACCGCGCTGGCCGACGAGCAGATGAAGCGTCACGTCGAGTCGCAACTGCTCGACGACTACGAATCGCGCGCCCGGGAGCTGTACCTGGCCAATCCGGATCGATTCACTTCCAGGCAGAACTACGACTTTACCCACGTACTCGTCTCGACGGCCGAGCGAACCGAAGCCGAGGCAATGCGCCTGATCCTGGAACTTCACGATCGCGTCCAGAACGGCGAGTCCCTGGAAGCTGTCGCCAGGGAACACTCCGACGATCAGGCATCGAAGGACGACGGCGGAGCCTACAAGAATCACCCGCTCAACAGGCTCGATCGAAACTTCGGTCGCGCACTGGCCCGCCTGGAAGAACCTGGAGACGTCACGGGCCCCGTCCGGAGCCGCTTCGGCTGGCATCTGATTCGTCTCGACAAGCAGCACGGCGCGGAAACCCCGGAGTGGGAGGAAGTGAAGGAACAGGCGCTCCGCTATGCCCGTCAGGAGCATGCAGACCGGATTCGCCAGGCCTACGTCGCGGAACTGCTCGACCCGGACGCCATCAACGTCGTGCCGGGATCCATCGAGCGCTTTCAGAAGCGGCACGGATTCGACCCACAACAGGCCCGGCAGGCGCTGCAGGACGCCGACTGATACTTGCCCGGTGACGGGCAGTGCGTCAGACTATCGGACTGCTGAAGCGACGGCCGACGCCTGATGACACGGGAGTACACCAGCCTTCTCGGCCGATTGACTCGCCGCGAGATCCGCTCGCGTTTCATCGGCAGCGCCAGCGGCTGGATATGGCTCGTCCTCAATCCGTTGCTGTTGCTCGCCGTCTACTCATTCGTTTTCGGCGTGATCTTCCAGGCCCGGGTGCCGCCCGGCCTGGAAATGCCCTTCGTGGCCTGGCTCGCGGTGGCCCTTTGGCCCTGGCTTATGTTCTCCGAGGGCGTTCTGCGCGGCGCACAGACCATTCGCGAGCACGCCGCGCTGATTTCGAAAGTGGCCATGCCGCGGGAGATGCTGGTCCTGGCTTCGGTGACGGCGGTGTTCGTGCTGCACCTGGTCGGCTACGCGGCAGTGATTCTGGTCCTGGCCGCGATCGGCGTCGATCTCAACTGGCTCGGGTTTCCGCGCATGCTGCTCGCACTGGCTACCCTCTACGTGCTGGCCGTCGGTCTTGCGCTCGGAATGTCCGCCATTCAGGTCTACGTGCGCGATCTCGAGCAAGCGCTGCCAACCGTGTTCATGTTCTGGTTCTTCCTGACTCCCATTCTTTATGCGCCTTCGCTCCTGCCCCCGGGCTATGCCGGCTGGCTGGACTGGAACCCCATGACCTGGTGGATGACCGAGATCCGGAGTGCGTTGCTTCATGATCACGCCGTTCCGGGCTGGGCCGCCCTGGCGTTGCTTGGCGGGAGCCTGGCCATGCTCTGGCTGGGACGGGTCATTTTCAGGCGCCTGAGTCCGTACTTCGAGGATTTCCTGTGAGCGAGCCGCTGCTGCAACTCCAGGGCGTGTCCAAGCGCTATCCGCCCACCGTGCGTGCAGGCGAGCGAATGCGCGCCTTCTGGCAATTGCTGTGGCGCGGACAGGCCCAGGGAGGCACCAGCGTGCTCGAGGATGTCAGTTTCGACATCATCCCCGGCGAGTCGCTGGGCATCATCGGCTCCAACGGCGCTGGAAAGTCGACGCTCCTGAAAGTCATTACCGGCGTACTGGAGCCGACAAAGGGACAGATCGAGAAGCGGGGCAGCGTGGCCGCGCTGCTCGAGCTCGGTGCCGGCTTCGACCCGGAATATACCGGGCTGGACAACCTGCGGATGAATGCTGCCTTTCTCGGGCTGTCGCGAAAGCAGGTGGAAGAGCGACTGGACGACATCCTCGCGTTTGCCGATATCGGCGACTCCATCAATGAACCGGTCAAGCACTACTCGTCGGGAATGGTCGTGAGGCTCGGATTTGCCGTGGTTGCTTCGGTTCGCCCGGACCTGCTGATCACCGACGAAGTGCTTGCCGTCGGCGACGAATCGTTCCAGAAAAAGTGCATCCGCTGGATCGAGGGCTACCTGGCCGACGGCGGTACCATGATGATGGTCTCGCACAACATGTACCAGGTACAGAAGCTCTGCCGGCACGCCCTGTGGATCGAGGAGGGCAGGGTGGCGCGATACGGCGACGTGTTCGACGTCACGCAGTCCTACCTGGCCTGGCACGAGCGGAAGCACGCCCGCCAGGACGGCGTGGCGCACGGCCGCAACGAGAACGCGCCGTACCGAATCGATTCGCTCAGCCTCGATCCCGCCGACGGCGAAAGCACGGTGGTGGCCATGGGTGGGAGACTGGACGTCCGCCTGGAGCTTTCTGCGCCGGACGACCGGCCGCCCGTTGCGGTGGTCGGCATCGTGAGGGCCGACGGCACGCCGGTCTACGGTGTCGGCACCGACCACGACGGCATCGAACCCGTGGAGATCGCCCCGGGTCGCTATGCCATCGACATCGCCTTTACCGACCTCCCGCTCCTGCCGGGCGGCTACGCGGCGCGCGCGCACGCCCTTGACTCGGAAGGGCTGCGAATGCACGACACGGTCGAGCAGACGTTTACGGTCACCGGCAAGACGCGCGAAGTGGGCCTGGTCCGACTTCAGCACGAGTGGCGTCGCCCGTGACGGTCGTCGTCGTTCCGGTCTTCAACGCCCCCGAGTGCACCCGTCGTTGCCTCGAAGCCCTACAGGGCACGCTTGATCGGCGCCAGCCCGTGATCGTCATCGACGATGCCTCGGATGACCCGGCCATCCCGGACCTCTTTCGCACCTTGCCACGGCAGTGGACGCAGGTGCGAAACGAGACCAACCTGGGCTTCGTCGCCAGCGCGAATCTCGGCATGACCATGGCCACGGGCCAGGATGTGGTGCTGCTCAACGCCGATACGCGGGTCACTTCGGGCTGGCTCGGCTCGCTGGAGCACTGCGCCCGGCGCGATGACCGCACTGCTTCGGTGACACCGCTGACCAACAACGGCGAGATCGCCTCGATTCCCGAATTCTGCCGGCCCAATCCCTGGCCAGCCGATCCCGAGCGCT
>JAASTB010000122.1 GCA_021767625.1 Wenzhouxiangella sp. | reverse complement strand
GAGGCCCAGTCCTCGATCATGGTGCCCGGCCAGGAAGGCGGCGGACAGTTCGGCGGCATGGGCGGCCAGGGCGGACCCGGCGGTGCCGGCGGCATGGGCCCCGGCGGCGGCATCAAGATCTGACCGGCCACCAAAAAAAGGCCGGCGGAAAACCGCCGGCCAGTCTGGGAATGGGCCGCCCGGTGGGCGGCCTTTTTTATTGTCCGTCGACGCCGATCAGGGCTGCTGCTCGAAGCGGTCTTCGAAAATGATCGGTCCTGGACCGGTCACGTTGACCGGCACGACGATCATCGGCTGATTGGCGTCGTTGGTCGACACGCACAGGAAGGCCTGGGCCTCGCTGGCGCCGACCTGGGACTGATCCACCTCGACGGTGACATCGTCGGTCGTACCGGCGGCCGTCGATCCGGACGTCGGCAGCACGGTCAGCCAGGGCACGGTGGCGGGGGTGTCCACGCACACCGGCGGCAGCTGCTTGTGCAGGGTCACCGTCACGGCCGACCAGTCGATACTGGCGGCACTAGCGCTCACCCAGTCGTTGACGAAGGTGATCGTCCAGGTGCCCTCGTCCGGGATGGCCGGATCGAAGACGCTCAGGTGCTCGCTCGAGTAGGTGCCGTCGTCGGTGGAATCACCGCCCTGGAAGTCCCAGTCGATGCCCTCGCCGCAGGCGGCAAGGCCGGAGCCACCGCTGAGGCCGCCGAAGGACGCCGTCGTGCCGTCGGGCGCTTCGACCACCATGCAGGTATCGGAGGCCCAGCTGCTGTTGCCGGTGAGGCCGGCCGCGGTGCCCTCGAAGCTGACGCCGACCACATCACCGGTAGTGTCGACGCCCGGCTCGATCGTGAACTCGACCGTCGGCGGCGCGGTGTCCGACGCCTCGGCGGTGAAGTCCGGCAGCGGGAAGGTCTCGTCCAGGCCGGGATCCATGCCGCGCGGCATGGCGGCCAGGGCGGATTCCACTGCGTCGGTCTCCAGGCTCCAGTCGAGGTCGCCGGTGCCGATGTTGCTGATCGACAGCGTGTCGGTTCCGACCTGGCCGTTGGCCAGCTCGAAGTCGAACGAGCCCGGCGTCATCTCGGCGATCGGCTCGTAGCGCGTGCGGAAGGTGAAGTGCGTGCTCCACTGACCGTTACCGCAAGCGTTGGTGCTGCGCACGCGCCAGTGATAGTCGGTACCCGTGGCCAGTTCGGCGGCCGGCGTGAACGTGGTGTCGGTCACGACTTCGTCGATCAGGACCGTGCCGAATCCGCTGTCCGTCGAAATCTGGATGCGGTACTCGTCGGCGCCCGTCGGCGCGTCCCAGCTGAAGGCGGGCTGCAGGTCCTGGTCGACGGAGGCGTCCGCCGGCTGCTGCAGCACGACCTGGTCGGGCTGCGCCTCGAACAGGGACAGGTCCACTTCGGACTCGCCGGTGATGCTCGGATCGGTGTCGTCGGTGGCGGTGAACAACAGCGTGTAGTCGCCGGCCGTGGCCGAACCCAGGTCGCTGAGCGTGTAGACGCTCGTCGTGTCGGGGAAGACCACCGGATTGACGCTGAAGCTGCCGGTCGTGCCGGCGGGCAGGCCCGAAGCCGACAGGTTGGTCGTGCCTTCGAACTGGCTGCTCAGCTCGGCAGTGAAGTCCACGCTGCCGGCGCCGGTGCACACATCGGCCGTCGCCGGATCCACCGAAATGCCGCCGAAGTCACCCGTGGCGACGAAGGCGAAATCCTGACCCGAGAGCAGGTTCGGCGACTGGGCGACGTCGAAGCCGTCGACTTCGACCAGCCAGCTGCCGGTCACCGGCGCATCGACGTAGACGTTCTCGACGTTGTTCATCGCGTCGCGACCCGTGGCGTCCGCTTCCGACCAGGCGCCCGAGAACTGGTTGCCGCGGTAGACGGTGCCGTCCGGAGCGGTGACGATCAGGTCGAGATCGTTGATCAGGCAGTCGCTGCAACCCGAGGCGCCGGGCGGATCGGTCCAGACCAGCGTGAAGCGAACCGGCTCGTCGGCTGAACCGACGCTGACCTCGGTGCTCCAGCGATCACCCGTGTTGAGGTGATCGACCACGTCCTGGTCGAAATAGACGATGCCGTCCTCAACCGGTCCGAGGATGGCCTTCTCGAGATTGAGGCGACCCCAGCCCTGGATGTTGGAGGGGAAGCCCATGCCCATGTCGGTGGCCGTGTTGATCAGCGCGGCCTTGACCAGCGCCGGGCTGGGCATCGTGCCGTGGACATCGTTGTAGTACTCGTAGAACAGCGTGGCCGCGCCGGTCACCACGGGCGAAGCCATCGAGGTGCCGGGCAGCAGCGCGTAGAAGTCGCCGGTCCAGGCCTGGTCCCAGCCGCCCCATTCTGCCTCGGGGTCGGTGCTGCCGGTGGAGATGATGTCGGTCCCCGGCGCGACGATATCCGGCTTGAGTCGGCCGTTGGCCGGGCCCTGGCTGGAGAAGCAAGCCATGCCATCGATGTCCGGTCCGGCGCACTGGTCCGGCACGTAGCTGCCGCAGCGATCGTTCTGCGAGGCACCGACGGTAATCACGTTCTTGCCGTTGGCCGGCTTGCTCACACCCTGGGCGGCGGAGTTGCCGGCAGCAAAAACGATGCTCATCTGTTCGTTGACGCCGGCGGTGGCGGCGTCGGCATCGCGCACGGCCGCATCCACGGCCGCGGACTCCGAGCCGTAGTCGGTGGCCGGCCCGAACAGGCCGCCGTAGCCCCAGGAGTTGTTGTTGACCACAGCCCCCTGCTGGCTCTGCCACTGCATCATGGCCGATTCGGTGGCAATGCCGCCGTCGAAGATGTTGTTGTGCACGACCTGTGCGTTGTAGGCCATGCCGCGCGCGTCCGGCAGCGGCGTGGTGAGGTCACCGCAGCCCGACGGGTTGGTCGGCGAGGGCGTCGCGCCGCGGCCGACGATCGTACCGGTCACGTGCGTACCGTGACCATTGTCGGTGCCGGACATGGCGCCCGAGGTGGCCAGGATGGTGTCGCCCGGAAAGTCCGGGTGCTCTTCATCGACGCCCGAATCGTTGACGCCGGCAATCATGCCTTCACCGGTGTAACCCAGGTTGTCCCAGACGGGCTTGATGCTGGTGATGCCGTCGTAGGGCGTGATGTTGTTGTGCTTGACCTTGGGATAGACGCCGTGGACGAAAGCGACCTGGGGAACCTGGTCGAGCACGTCGGCGAGCTGTCCGGGCCTGGCCAGGTACTTGGCCGAGCGCGCGCCGATGTCTTCCTCGCCGAGCGGCTCGAGCAGGGAAAGGACCTGCGAGCGGCCGCTGTCGAGCGCGACGTCGTTATGGAACACGACGCGTACTTCCGCCGCGCCATCGCGGGTCTTCATGCCCATCTTCTCGGCCGTGACCTGGTTGCTCAGCCAGCTGGTCAGCTCCGGGCTGATGCGGCTGGCGCGCGGCAGCGGCAGGGCGTGCGTGATGACCGGGTGGCCGTGCGAGGTTCGCAGGCCCGAGGCCAGCGACTGCACGTCGCGGCTGTTGCCCTTCAGGAGCAGGCCGTAGGGATTGACGGTATCGACGATGTTCAGGCCATAGGACTCGATCACGGAGCGCCAACGAGGGTCGATCGGGCCAATCAGGGCCACGATCATGTAACCGTTCGAGATCTCCGGCAGGCTGGCCGGGTCGTGGCCCGCCACCGGTCCGCGCCAGGCACGGTAGCCCAGGTAACGCATGTCTTCCAGGCGAGAGGCATAGCGAAGGTCGATCTGGCTCTCGACGCGCTCGGGCATGCTGACCAGGAGCCGCTGACCGTAGTCATGCAAAACCTCGCTTTCGGCCGGAAGCTGGCCCGAAAGGCGCTCGGGCAGCATGAAGTGGCTCTGCGCCACCGCCAGGCTGCTGAACGACGCGGTCACGAGCAGGATGGCGATGATCCTGCCCAGGAATCTACAACTGCTTTTCATCAATCCCTCCATTGAGGCTGTTGGCTTGTCCGGCAGACATCGCGTATACGACTACCGCTTCTCGGTCACTTCGGCTTCGCACCACAGGGGTGCGGCCCCCAACCGAAGGACTCGAGGCCGTTAATCGCTTTCGGGGAACCTGGGGATCGACCGGAAATGCTGCGACGGGGCGGGCCCGCTGCCCGAACGATCATCCGTGTTCGATGTCTGCGAGTGCCTAGAACCTTACTCGCTCGATATCCGGAATTTCAAGCATCGCCGCTTGGCTGCTTGAGCCGGCCCACGCACAGGGAGGCGGAGTGTGATGCGGGTCACGTTTCGGGCGCCCCCGTTTCGACCGCACCAAAAAAGAAAGCCCGGCGGGTCGCCGGGCTTTCGTTCGGGTTGCTGCTTCGACCGGTGTGCCGTTACTGCTCGAAGCGATCGCTGAAGATCGATCCGGGATCGGTCACGGTCATCATCACCGGCACGAACTGCAGGTCGTTTTCCGGGTCGTTGCTGCTGATGCACAGGAAGGCTTCGTAGTCGCCCTCGGCCAGGCCGGTGGCGTCGAAGTCGAGCGTCAGGGTGGTTCCCAGGCCGCCTCCGAGGGTGCCGGTTTCCGAGCTCAGCGTCAGCCAGCTCGGCGCCGTGCCCGTGCAATCGATGGTACCGCTCAGCGTGAAGGCCGTGTCGGGCCAGGCCACCCCGATACTGGTCTGCGGCGTCCAGGAAGTCGCGCCGGCACCGAAGAAATCGGTCGGGTCCCACAGGTGGCTGGTGCCCTCTGCGGCCGAACCCTGCGACCAGTTCCACCAGCTGCTCGGCGAATCCGAAGTGCTGATGCTCGGCGCAACGATCAGCCAGTAGCGGCCGACTTCCGGCAGCGAGATCGACGAGCCCGTGGCGGCCACGACGTCCAGCGTGATGTTGTTGTCGCTGATCGTCACCCCGGTCGTGCCCGGCGCGGCGGAATACGACCAGAGCTCCTGCCCGTCGCCCGGCTCGCCGGCGGGCTGCCCGCCGTCGTCGGCATAGACGTACCAGTTGATCGTATTGGCCGTGCTGACGTCGCCGCCGTTCCAGAAGCCCGGCGTGAAGATCGTCCCGATCTTCTGCGGCGGGGCGGCCAGGAAGTCGTTCGCCGAGTAGATCGGGATATCGCCCGTGCTGGCCGTCTCGAAGATGTCGGACACGATGCCGCTCGTGCCTTCGGTGGGCTGATCCCAGATCGTGCCCATGCCGCGCGTGGACGCCGTGCTCTGGCTGTACTCGATCGACCAGGTCAGGTCCTCGTCGCCGACATTGGTGATGTCGAGCTGTTCGCTGCCCTGGGAGTCGATGTCCACGGTCGTGGAGATGCTGGCCGGCGTGACTTCAATGCTCGGCGGCAGGGTGTCCGTGCCACTGACGGCAACCGTCATGTGAGCATCGGGCGCCTGCTCGGCGTCCTCGCTCATGACGACCTCGCCGAAAGCGATGACGCTGGTCAGGTCCGCCTGCGGGGAGGCCGTGATGGTCAGCGTCACCGTCTCGTTGGTGTCGCCGGTGAACGAGAAACTGCTCGGGGACACCTGGATGTCGAGGTCCGGGTTCAGGCTGGAAGTCGTGACCGTCCACGCACTGGCGGTGCCCAGGGTGTTGCGCACCGTGCGCTCCCAGGTGCATTCGGGAATGCACGAGAGGTTGCGCATGCTCGGCAGGTTGAGCGTCTTGACGTCCCCACCGGTGTCCGGGTTGGCCGCCACGTAGTTGGCGACGGTTTCGTCCATCACCAGGCCGGCGCGGGCCGCACCGGTGAGGTCGACCCGGCCACTGCCGACGTCGTCCCAGTCCCAGGGCGTGACGCCGTCTTCCTTGGTGCCGGCCTTCACGGCGGTCATCTGCAGGGCGGACTTCACTTCGGAAACCGTCCAGCTCGGGTTGGCCTGGCGCACCAGAACGGCCGCCCCGGCAACGTGCGGGCTCGACATCGAGGTGCCGGAAATGAAGCCGTATCCGCCCGGCACCGCGGCCAGGATGTTGACGCCCGGCGCGGTGATGTTGGGCTTCTGCAGGTCCTGCAGCGGCGATGGCGTCGGGCCGCGGAAGCTGAAGTCGGCCAGGATGTCGCCGTAGGACGGGTCGCTGAAGCCCTGCAGGGTCGGCGTCACCGTGACCTGGGCCGTGCCGCCGCCGAGGGCGGTGACCATGGCCTGTCCGACGGTGTTGTCGACCATTACCGAGGAGACCGTGGTGGCATCCAGACCGCCCATGATGATGGGAGGACCGGCGACGTTGTTGAATACGACGACGAAGTTGGCGCCCGCCGACACGGCGTTGTTGACCTTGGTGGAGAAGTTGCAGGAGCCGCGCGAGATCAGTGCCGCCTCGCCGTCGAAGGCGTTGGCGGGAAAGGCCGAGCAGCCCTCGAAGTTGGCCGCGTCCACGTCGCCGGCGTAGCGCAGGTCGCCCACGTAGGGACTGCTCATCGCCGGGCCACTGCCCTCGATGCCGGCCCCGGTCGGTCCGCCGTCGAGCGCGACGCTGAAGCCTTCGATGGTGTCGTGGGTACTGGCCGCCACGCTCATCACCCAGGGGCCGCGATGGTTGACCTGGCCGACCGGGTCGGGAATGGACTGGCTCGTGTTGCCCGCCGACGCCGCGATGAACACACCAGAGTCGACGATATCGAGCTTGTCGCGATCAAAGTCGTTCCAGGGGCTGAGGCCGCCCGAAATCGAGTAGTTCATCACGTCCGCGTCGTCGTGGAGCAGGACCGATTCCAGGCCCGCGGCGATGTCGGCACCTGGGCAGCTCTGCCCGGGGCAGACCTTATAGGAGCGGATGTGCGCGCAGGGCGCCACGCCGGAAAGCTCGCTGAAGCCTGACGGGGGATTGGCCGGCGGCGTGGAGCTGGCGTCGACGGTATTGCCCGCGACGGTGCTGGCCGTGTGGGAACCGTGCCCGTTGGTGT